>NZ_JAOQOK010000001.1:3380000-3475512 GCF_025961835.1 Sphingobium sp. B2D3C
GGCCGTGGTCGCGACCGAGCGCCTTTTCAAATCTCGATGTCCGATCGCCCTAAACAGAGCGCTTCCGAGCGCCGAGCGACCAGATCGCCCCGCCGTAAAGACAGGCCAGCCCGAAGGCCGTTAGATCATCGAATTCTTGAAAAAACTGGAGCGGGCGAAGGGATTCGAACCCTCGACCCCAACCTTGGCAAGGTTGTGCTCTACCCCTGAGCTACGCCCGCTCTGGCGGACCGGGGCAGTGCCTTCCGGTCGGGTGAGGCGGGCAACTAGCATCGCCTTTGGAAGGCGGCAAGCCCCTTTTGCGCTTTCTCCAAAGATTCCCAGTCACCCTTGCAGAGCATCGGCGTTCCACCCCATATGGTCTGATCGAACCGACAGGCAGCAGGAGATATGACGTGGCCACCCTCGGGTTGAGCGAGCAGGACAAGCAGGCCGTCGAGGCGTTCCGTCGCGACGTTGTCGAGCCTTCGCAAACGAAGCTCGTCATGGTCGACTTCTGGGCGGAATGGTGCGGGCCCTGCAAGCAACTCTCGCCCATCATCGAAAAGATCGCGGCCGAATATGCCGACCGGGGCGTGCTGCTCGTCAAGATCAATGTCGATGAGAACCGGTTCATCGCCAGCCAGTTCCGCGTCCAGTCTATCCCCACCGTCTACGCGGTGTTCCAGGGCCAGCCAGTCGCGGACCTGACCCAGGCGCGCACCGAGAGCCAGTATCGCCAGATGCTCGACCAGATCCTCGCGCAATTGCCGGTCGAGAGCGAGGCGGGGCAGCGTGCGCAGGATATCGCGCCGTTGCTGGCCATGGCGGAGGACGTGCTTGCGGGCGGCGACGCGGAGCGGGCGATCGCCATCTTCGCGCAGATCAGCGAGATGGCGCCGGACAATGCAGAGGCTCTGGGCGGGCAGATCCGCGCCCTGGTGGCCGCCGGGCATCTCGATGAGGCGGACGGGCTCGTGGCCAGCCTGCCCGAGGCACTGGCGCACGACAAGGCCATCGAGCGCGGACGCTCGGCCATCGCGCTGGCGCGGTCCGCCACGCCGGGCGTGGACGTGGCACCGCTGCAGGCCCGCATCCAGGCCAATCCGGATGATCATGACGCGCTGTTCGAGCTGTCGGCCGCTCATATGGCCAATGGCGACCGGGATGCCGCCGCCGAGGCGCTGCTGACCAGCATCGCGCGCGACCGCAGTTGGGAGGAGGGCAAGGCGCGGACGCAGTTGCTCCAGCTCTTCGAGGTGGTCGGGCTGGAAGATCCCTGGGTTGCCGGCCAGCGCCGTCGCCTTTCGCAAATTCTCTTCGCCTGAGGCTGTGATGCAGCGCAGGCTGGCCATCTTCCCGCTGGGCGGGGCGCTGCTGTTCCCCCGCATGCACCTGCCGCTGCACATCTTCGAGCCGCGCTATCGGGCGATGGTCTCGGAGGCGATGGCCAAGGACCAGCGCATCGGCATGATCCAGCCGAGCGGACCGGGCGAGCCGGCGCCGCTCTTCTCTATCGGCTGCATGGGGCGGATCACCGAGATCGAGGCGCTGGATGACGGGCGCTTCAACATCATTCTGGCCGGGGAGGCGCGCTTTCGCGTGCAGCGAGAACTGGATGTCCCCACCGCCTTCCGTCAGGTTGAAGTCGAGATGATCGAAGGCGTCGAGGATGAACCCGGCGTGCTGGCGCCCAGCGAGCGGGCCGCGCTGGAGGATGAGGCCCGGGCGTTCGCCGCGTCGCTTGGCTATGAGGTCGAGTGGGATGCGGTCGAGACGCTGGACGACGAGATGCTGGTCAATGCCATCGCGCAGATCGCGCCCTTCGATCCGGCGGCCAAACAGGCCCTGCTCGAAGCCGATGCGCTGCGCGACCGCAACGACCTGATCATCCAGCTCATGCAGTTCGCGCGGCGGGGCGACGGGCAGGGCAGCCAGCGCCTGCACTGATCGTCAGGCAGGTGCGGGAGCCGAATAGGCTCAGGCGGCCAGCGGCAGGGGCTGTGGCGCTTGGGTGTCCTGATCGACGGTCTCTGCAGCCGGCTCGGCCTGCGCGGCGTCTGCGTCGACCACCACAACATCCGCGACTGGGCGCGATGGCGCAGGGAACAGCCAGCGGCTGACGGCCACGACAAGCCCGAGGCCGAGATAGATGGCCACCGTCGCAGCGAGATTGAAGAAGACACCACAGGCAAGCGCCGCCCGGACCCAGGTCGGGTTGATGCCGAGATCCTCGCCAATGGCCTGGCAGATTCCCAGCAGCGTATCGGGGCGTGCGAGCATCGAGGGGTGTGAGGCGGACATCGGTAGGCTCCTTGAAGGCGGGCCGATCCGTTCGACCCGCTGTCCTCTCCAAAGCATGTGTCGTGCCAATTTGTGGCTGGGGCTGCTTTTACGCCATTTCGCTGAACGTCAGCGGAACGGACATGGCAGAAAGGTGTGAAAATTTTCCCGACGTGTGGGAGATTTCACCAACCTTGCCCAGTCCCGAGGCATTCCTTTGATCGCGGCGCTAGACCGCGATATCCATGGCGGGGCTGGGCGCGAGCAGGGATCGTGCAGCCCGGAGCAATTCCTCCGCACTGAACGGCTTGGTCACGATCGGTTGGCGCGCGAGCAGGTCCGGCAATTGCGCCGCACCATAGCCGCTGACCATCAGGAACGGGATGGCGCGGGCCTGCAGCAGCGCTGCGATGTCCTCGACCGTCTCGCCCTGCAGATTGCCATCCAGCAGCACGAGGTCGAACTGGCCGGTCCGGGCCTGCTCCAGTGCCTGGTCATGCGTGGTGACCGGCCCGATGACCCGCGCGCCGCTCTCGCCCAGCACCGTCAGGATATCCAGCGCGACCAGAGGCTCGTCCTCCACGACCAGCACGGACTTGCCGTCCAGCGAGCCTTCGATGGTAACCTGGAGGACGGGCTGGGGCGCCGTCCGTGGGATCGCGGCGGGGGCGGACTTCCTCACGACGGCGCAGGGCAGGGTCAGGGTCCAGCGCAGCCCCTCCGGCTCGTAAGTGGCGGTGGAAGCCCCGCCCTCGCTGCGCAGGCTGCGCTCGATCAACATGCTGCCGAAACCGGTGCGCGATGGGGGCGAGACCGGCGGCCCGCCGCGCTCTACCCATTCCAGATGCAGTTGCCTATCCTCCAGCGTCCAGTTCAGCGCGACGTGGCCTTCTGCGGTGGATAGCGCGCCATATTTGAGGGCGTTGGTCACCAACTCGTGCAGGACCATGGAGAGATGCAGGGACGGCTCGGGTTCCAGGTCCACGTCCGGCCCGGTCGCGGAGAGGCGGTCGGGACCGACCACGCCCATATCGAACTGACCATGGATCAGCTCCCGCAGGCTCGCGGCCTTCCATGTCGCTTCGCTCAGCAGCGAATGCGCCTTGCTCAGCGCATGGATGCGGCCGATGAAGGTCGGCGCGAAATCGGCTGGATCGGCCGAGTGGCGGAGCGTCTGCGAGGCGATGGCCTGCACGGAGGCCATGGTGTTCTTCACCCGGTGGTTGAGCTCGCCCACCAGAAGCCGCTGGGTCTTTTCGGCCCGGCGCCGCTCGGTCACGTCGAGAATCTGCACTTCCACCGAGAGCAGCCGGCCGCCGGCGCCATGAACTGCGGAACAATAGCATTCCGTGTCGATGTCCGTCCCCTGGCGGCTGTGCAGCACGAGGCTCAGCATGTCGCGCTGTTTCACGCCGGCGCGGAAGTCCGCGAACAGGCTGTGCAGGGGGGCAGTGCCATCGGCATCGCTCCAGGCTGTCGTGGCGAGGTCGCCGCCCAGCATCTCCCGCTCGCTCCAGCCGAACATGCGCTCGGCGCCCTTCGACCAGCCGACGATCCGCTCGCTGTCATCGAACTCCACGATGGCAAGCGGGCTGTTGTCCCGGTGCGCCTGGAGCCGACCGAGAGCGCGGCTCAATTCATCGCCATGGCGCGCCAGGGCCTGCCGATGCCGGTGAAGCTCGACGAACACCTCCACCTTGCTGCGCAGCACGAGCGAATCGATCGGCTTGAGCAGATAGTCGACGGCGCCGGCTTCATAGCCGCGGAACCGCCGGGTCTCGTCGGTGGCCACGGCGGTGAGGAAAATGATCGGGATCCGGCGGGTCCGCTCGGTGCCGCGCATCAGCTCGGCCAGTTCGAACCCGTCCATCCCCGGCATCTGCACATCGAGCAGGGCAAGGGCGAACTCGTTCACCAGCAACAGCTCCAGCGCCTCGGCGCCCGAACCGGCGCGGGCCGTTTCCACGCCGTCATGAGCCAGCAGCGCTTCGAGCGCTTCGAGATTTTCCACCACGTCATCGACGATGAGGATGCGGACCGGATCAGGCGACATGGCCGGGCTCCTGTGACGGGACGAGGTTGCGGCGATAGATTTTTTCCTGAGGCACGAAGTCATCAAAGCAGCCGGACGTCCGCGAGAAGCGCAGCGTCTCACGCGAGCCTAGGCCGAGATACCCGCCGCGCACCAGCGAATTGGCGAAGAGATCGATCGCGCGGTCCTGCAGATCGCGGTCGAAATAGATGAGCACGTTGCGGCTGGAAATCAGATGCGCCTCGGCAAACACCTGATCCGTCGCGAGGCTGTGCTCGGCGAACACCGCGCGCGACCGCAGCGACTTGTCGAACACCACGCCGCCATAAGCTGCAGTATAATAATCGGAGAGGGATGTGTGTCCGCCGGACAGCCGGTGGTTCTCGGTGAACTTCGCGATGCGGCTCTGCTCGTAGACGCCGCTCTGCGCGTTGTTGAGCGCGCCGGGGCTGATGTCCGTGCAGTAGAAGATCGTGCGCTCCTCCAGCCCTTCTTCCCGAAACAGGATGGCCATGGAGTAAAATTCCTCGCCATTGGCGCAGCCGGCGATCCAGACCTTGATCGAGGGGTAGGTCCGCAAATGCGGGATCACCTGATCGCGCAGGGCCCGAAAATAATCGGGGTCGCGGAACATCTCGCTCACCTGGATGGTCAGGTAGCGCATCAGCTCGCCAAAGGCGGCGGGACTGCGCAGCACAATGTGCTGCATCTGGGAGAAGCTCTCGCAGCCAAGATGCGGCTGGGCGCGCAGCAGGCGGCGGTGGAGCGAATTGCGCGAGTAGCCGCGGAAGTCATAATGATAATGCCGCCAGATCGCCTCGATCAGCAGATCGGCCTCAAGCACGTCCAGCGGGGCAAGCTCGGCTTCGGGGGTCATCGCGGCATCCACACGCGCACCAGCGACAGCAGCTTGTCCACGTCGAGCGGTTTGGAGAGATAATCATTGGCGCCGGCTGCCAGACATTCCTGCTGGTCGCGGTCCATGGCCTTGGCGGTCAGGGCGATGATCGGCAGGTTGCGCCATTGGCTCTGCCCGCGGATGTGGCGGGTGGCGGTCAGGCCATCCATCTCCGGCATCATCACGTCCATCAGCACCAAGTCGACCATCGGCGCCTCGCCCTTTGCGGACTGGTCCAGCGCGTCGAGCGCTTCCCGGCCGTTGCGGGCGATGCGGATGGTGGTGCCATGCGGCTCGAAAATGCTGGTCAGCGCGTAGACATTGCGAATGTCGTCCTCGACCACGAGGATGGTTTTGCCATCCAGCGCGACATCCCGGTTGAGCGAGCGGACGACCATCTCCTTCTGCGCCTCGGGCAGTTCGGAAACGACCTGGTGCAGGAATAAGGTCACCTCATCGAGCAGCCGCTCGGGTGACTTTGCGCCCTTGACGATGATCGACTTGGAGTAGCGGCGCAGGCGCAGCTCTTCCTCGGGGGAGATGTCGCGGCCCGTATAGACAATCACCGGCGGGAAGCCGATCGTCTCATCCTCGCTCAGCCGTTCGAGCAGATCGAGGCCCGGCGTATCGGGGAGATTGAGGTCCAGCACCATGCAGTCGAAGCTGGTCGTGCCCAGCTGGTCGAGGCATTCGGCCGCGCTGTGTGCGGCCACCGTCTCGACATCGCGCGAGCCCAAGAGCAGGCCGATGCTCTCGGCCTGGCGGGCATCGTCCTCCACCACCAGCACCCGGCGCACGCGCTGCGAAATGCGCGTCTCCAGCGCTTCGAGCATGTCGACCAGTTGCTCGCGCCGCACCGGCTTGAGCAGATAGCCCACCGCGCCATTGGCCAGCGCCGCCTGCGCATCCTCGCTGACCGAAACGATATGCACCGGGATGTGCCGCGTGCGCACGTCGCGCTTCAACCGGTCGAGCACGGAGAGGCCGGTGTGGTCGGGCAGGTTCATGTCGAGGATGATGGCGTGGGGCAGATATTGCCGGGCCAGCAATACGCCTTCGTCCGCCGTTCCCGCGACGAGGCACTGGAAACCGAGTTCGTGCGAGAGGTCGGCGAGGATTTCCGCAAAACGCGCATCATCCTCCACGACGAGGATCAAGCGGGAATCGCCCGAAAGTACCTCGCGATCATCCGCGACCGGCGACTGGCGCGGCAAGGCTGGCAGCGCCGGCCCACGCGCGGGTTCGGGCAGGGCAGGGCGGGATTGCGAGCGGCCCTGATCGAGCGCGGATGGCTCCAGCTCGAGCGGCAGCGTCAGCGTGAACACGCTGCCTTCGCCGGCGGCGCTCTCGACGCCGACCGAGCCGCCGAGCAGCCCGGCGAGTTCGCGGGAGATCGACAGGCCAAGCCCGGTCCCGCCATATTTGCGGCTGACTGTCCCATCCGCCTGACGGAAGGCATCGAAAATGATGCCGAGCTTCTCCGCCGGGATGCCGATGCCGGTATCCCGCACGCTCAGCGCAACGCCGCCGCCCGGTGCGGCCGATGCCCGCAGCGTGATCTCACCGGCGGCCGTGAACTTGATCGCGTTGGAGAGGAAGTTCTTGAGCACTTGCTCGACGCGCTGGGCGTCGGTGCGGATTTCGGCTGGCAGGCCGGGGTCGATGTCCGTCCGCAGCGCCAGCCCCTTCGAGGTCGCGCCTGCGGAAAAGGTCGCGCTCAGGCGCTCGAACATGGTCGAGAGCTTCGCCGGGCGGATGTCCAGCTCCACCTTGCCGGCCTCGATCTTCGAAATGTCGAGAATATCGTTGATCAGCGCCAGCAGATCATTGCCGGAGGATTCGATTGTGCGGGCGTGCTTGACCTGATCCGCGGAGAGATTGCCCGCCCGGTTCTCCCCGAGCAGCCGCGCCATGATGAGCAGCGAATTGAGCGGCGTGCGCAGCTCGTGAGACATGTTGGCGAGGAATTCGGACTTGTAGCGGCTGGCCTTCTCAAGCTCGGCGGTCTGCTCCTCAAGCGAGGCCTGGGCCTGTTCCAGCTCGTCGCGCTGGGCCTCAAGCTCATGGGCCTGATTTTCCAGCGAGGCGTTGCTCTCCTCAAGCTCGGCCTGCTGCGCTTCCAGCCGCGCCTGCGATTCCAGCAGCCGCTGGCTCTGCGCTTCCAGCTCCTCATTATTGGCTTGCAGTTCTTCGCCCTGCGCCTGCAGTTCCTCGGCCTGATGCTGGGTTTCTTCCAACAGCGCCTGAAGCTGCGACCGATAGGCTGCCGAGCGGATCGAGACGCCAAGCTGCGCGGCGATCCGCGTCATGAAGGCTTCGGCATCATGGGCGGCCTTGCCGGTCAATCCCAGTTCGATCACGGCGTTGACTTCGCCATCGGCGCGCGCGGGCGCGACTAGAATCTGCTGCGGGACCGCCCGGCCGAAGGCCGAGCCGTAATAGAGATAATTTTCCGGCACCTCGGTCAGCAGAAAGCCGCGCTTGTCGCGTACGGCCTGACCGAGCAACCCATCATCGGGCGTGATCTCCTGCGGAATGGGGGCGTCCTGCGGAACGCCATAGACGGCACGGCGCTGAAAGGTCGCTTGCTCGCGCACGAACAGGGCAGCCGCTTGCGCGCCGAGATATTCGGCCAGGTAGCGCAAGGCACGCTGGGAGACCTCTTCAATCGACAGGTCGCCAGCAACGGCGTTTCCAAGTCCGACTTGCCCGGCCTGCAGCCAATCCTGCCGGGCGATTTCCAGCTTGCTGCGGATGAACATGACGCCAACAGCGGCCAGCAGCCAGTTCACGGAGGCGCCGATGACGCGGTTGACGATGGCGATGTTCGGATCGACCCCATCGCGCGCGAAGAAGAAGCCCATGATCGTCAGCAGCGTTGCCAGCGACGCGGTGACGAGCGGCGCGAGGGGAGCGGACGCCAGGAAGGCGAGAACGGTGGGGAGGAGGTAGATGACCCAGACAGCGGTGCCGAGCGGAAAGATCAGGTCTCCGGCGAACGGGATCGCCAGAAGGAAGGCGATGGCGGCATAGAGAAACACTTCGCGATTATTATGAAGCACTTAATGCCCGCCCTTTCAGATGCCAAAAGGGCAGATAGCTCAGACCCCCGAGGGGAACGCCAATCGGGCATTTTGGTTCCCGCACCGTTTAAATGCGTGAAGAAATTTCTCGGCGGTGCGGTTCTGCGCCTTGATCACCGGGGAATCCGGGAAGGGCAGGATGACGCACATGGCCGGGCCTGGCTGGCCCGGCCATGTGCGTTATACATTTAAAGCCGCGTCACGCGGGCGCGTTTTCCGCCGCTGCGGCGATGGCGTCGTCGAGATCCTTGGCGCTGTGTCGCTCGGCAATGCCACCGCCGGGGCGTCCTGCAGCATTGACCAGCAGGCCGCGGCTCACACCCTTGCGGGCATGGAGCTGCGTCACCCAGCGGTCGACATTGCGATACTCATGGACCGAGAGGAACTCCTGCGCATCATAGGCACTGCGCATCATCGATCCATACCAGGGCAGGATCGCGAAATCGGCGATGGTGATCTCGTCGCCGATGATGAATTCATTGTCGGCCAATTGCTTGTCGAGCACGTCCAATTGGCGCTTGGTTTCCATGGCGTAGCGGTCGATGGCATATTCGATCTTGATCGGCGCATAGGCATAGAAGTGCCCGAAGCCGCCGCCGACGAACGGCGCGGAGCCCATCTGCCACATCAGCCAGTTGAACGTCTCGGCGCGCTTGCGCACGTCGGTCGGCAGGAAGGCGCCGAACTTCTCGGCCAGATAGACCAGCATAGAACCGCTCTCGAACAGGCGCAGCGGCGGGTTCTGGCTGTAATCCATCATCGCCGGAATCTTGCTGTTCGGGTTGATCTTTACGAAATCGCTGCCGAACTGCTCGCCGGTGTAGATCTTGATCAGCCAGGCATCATATTCCGCGTCATAGCCCGCGGCCAGCAGCTCCTCGAGCATCACCGTGACCTTCTGGCCATTGGGTGTGCCCAGCGAATAGAGCTGGAGCGGATGTTCGCCGATGGGCAGGGTGATGTCCTGCCGCGCGCCCGCCGTCGGCGCATTGATGCTGGCGAACTGCCCGCCATTCTCCGTCTCGTTGCGCCACACCTTGGGCGGAACATATCCGGCGGGCAGATTGTTGGCGGGGTCGCTGTCGGCCATGGTCTTGTCTCCTGTGCGCGGTGTTATGCCGCCAATCTAGCGCCTGCGCGCGCACAGACCAGCGCTGCGTGGGATGAGTTTGTCTCTGCCCGCGCAAAGCGGCGCTTTACCCGATCGGTCGAGCGCCGCTCGCGTGGATGCTCAGAAGGGCAGCCAGTTGCGCTTTTCGGTGAACTTCATGTAGCCGGCATTGACGCCGAGCCGATAGCCGACGCCCAGCCGGATGGGGATGAGCACGATATCGCCCCAGCGCATGTAGCTCGCGTTGAAACCGCCCACGAGATAAGCGGCGCCCTCGCCGGCCGGGAAGCGCTTGTACAGCTCCTGGCTGTCATAGAGATTGTAGACGAGCACAAAGGTCTTCGCAGCATTGCCGCCAAGGTCGAAGCCGATGGACGGGCCAGTCCAGTAGACGTCGCGCTGGCCCTCGATCTTGTGGAACAACGTCCCCGATCCGTAGCGCAGGCCGATACCGATGGCGCCCGAGGCCTCGCGCCCGGCGATGTAGGCGATCGGCTCGCCCTGATCCTTGAGGATGTTCTCGATGATGCCGGCCAGCCCTTCAGCGCCCTTGCCGAAGACGCCCTCGGCCGCGCCGATCAGATCGTCCTTCTTGTAGGTGTTTGCGGCGGCGTTCTCCGGCACGCCGGCGGCCTCGGTCGGTGTGGTTGCGGTCTGGGCCGTGGTGCTCGCTGGGGGCGCGGGCGGCGGGCTGGTGGCCGGATCGTTATAGACCGGATCGGCTGGCGGGTAAGAGGGCGCAGGCTCGGATGGCAACGGCGTCTGGTTCGCCGGCGCGCCAGGCGCGAGATCTGCGTCGATCTGCGTGTTGGGATCGACCGTGTTGATCTGGGCCGCGGCAGGCGCCGCCACCAGTGCCGCGCTGGCCACCAGCCCGATCGCCCAAGTGATGAGAGGCTGGATCGGTGCTCTCGTCCGGTTCATTCAAATGTCTCCCGCAATCGCAGATCGGCCAGCGGTCGTGCCGCAATATCGCTGGCACGATCAGACCCCCGCTCGAGCTTAGCTATCCGTTCGCCCGGATGAAACGACAATGAACGAACGGTGAGTCGAATCGATTTCGCGTCAAACCGAATCGATTTCCCGCTCGGCCGCTGGTCCATTGAGGCTGTTGATCGCCTCGAACAGCTGGCGTTCCGCTTCTGCACGAGGCAGGCCGGGCGGAATGAGCGGCGCCAGTCGATAGGTGATGACGCCGGAGCGCTTCAGGAAACTGTTGCGAGGGGAAAGCCGGCCCGTATCCAGCGCCACCGGCAGCACGGGCACGCCGAGCATGGTATAGAGCCCGGCAAAGCCAGCCTTGAGCGGGGCACGCTCGCCATGCGGCACGCGCGTCCCTTCCGGGTAGAGCAGCACGGGGCGGCCCTCGGCAAAGGCGGCGCGCGCTTCGGCACGGATGCCGCGCAGCGCGCTGGCACCGCCTGCCCGGTCGACGATCATCAGCCCATAAGCCCGCGCCACCGCGCCCCAGACCGGGATGTCCCCCAATTCGCGCTTGGCGGCGATCACCGGGCGATGGAAGAGGATCACCGCGTCCAGCGTCTCGAACATCGATTCATGCTTGGAGACGATGAACACCGGTTCGTCAGGGAAGGCGCCCTCCACCACGATCTTCTGGCCCAGCACCCAGCGCGCCAGAAACCGGTGAATCCGCGACCACACCGCCGCGAGCGGCACGACCTTGCGTGCGCCGAACGGCATCACGCTCAGGCAGGCGAGCAGCAGGAAGACGGTCATGCCGTAGAACAGCACCGAAAACAGCGCCGAGCGCAGCGCCGTGACCAGCGTGCCGAGCGGGGACAGGGGCGGCATGGGCTGTCCGTTCCCGCTCAAATGCCGAGCAGACCGGCAATTCGCCGCAGGGCGAATTTGTGATATTCGCGGAACAGCACCGTCAGGCTCGGATGAGACCGCACGGCGTCAGGCACGATGCGAACCGAAGGATCGATCTGGCGCGAGAGTTCATACTGCGCGCGACGCATGTGCCAGTCGGTGGTGATGATCCGCACGGAGGTGTAACGGTTGCGGCGCAGCCATTGCGCCGTCTCGATGGCATTGGAGCGCGTGTCGATCGCCTCGCGGCCCAAGGTGATGCAGCAGCTCATCAGTGCCGGCGAAACCCTGTAGAGCGCGGCAAATTCGCCGCGCCGCACGTCCCGGTCCACGCCGGAGACCAGCAGATGACGGCTCTGGTCGCGGCGGAGGAGGGCCAGCCCGCGCTCGATGCGGCCTGCCGAACCGGTGAGCACGACGATCGCATCGGTCTTTTCATCGTCGTGCGGCTGGGGCAGCAGCAGGGCGAACCAGGCAAAGCCGAACGCCCAGACCAGCAGGATGATCGAGAGAAACCGCCGGATCACAAGGAGCGCTCCAGCGCCCGCCGCAAGGTGAGACGCGCGGACAGCGAGGCGACGCCCACGCCCGCCACCGGCAGCAGCGGGAAGATGATCCACGCGATGCCGGGCAGCGAGGCGCTGCTCATGAGATCGGACGCCACCGCCGCCATCGAGCGACCGACAAGGATGATGACGAGCGTCGCCGCCGCATAGCCCACCACGCCGCCGAACAGCGCATCGAGCATCATCCGCCGCTGGAACAGGCGCACCACCTGCGCATCGGTGGCACCCAGCATGTGCATGATGTCGATGGTGCCGCGATGGGTGGCGTGCGCGCCCCGCGCGGCCAGCACGACCACGGCGCCGGTCGCAAAGGCCATCAGCGCGACGACGGCGAAGGCGACGAGGCCGATGGACCAGACAAGCTGGGCGAGGGGCGAGAGATAATCGCCATGCGGCTCGACGCGGGCATGGGCGTTGATCTCTTTCACTGCCTTGTCGAGAACAGCGAGGCGCTCGGTCCGCGCGCTCTCCGGGGTCAGCAGTTCGGCATCGATCAGCGCCGGCAGCGGCACATCGGCCAGCTTGAGGTCATTGCCGAGCCAGGGCGCGAGTTGCGCCGCCAGTTCACTCTCCGGCACGACATGCACCGTGCCCACGTCGTCAGCCTGATCGAGCAGGCCCACGATGCGGCGCACCGCCTGGCCGCGTGCCTGCGGATCGGCCTCGGCCACCTGCACGGTCACGCGGCCGGAGACCTCATCCACCAAGGCTCGCGCGCCCTGATTGAGGGCGAGGCCGGCGGCGGTTGCCAGCACGGTCAGGAACATCATGATCGCGATCACCCACGGCATCGGCCCGGTCAGCCGTCCCTGCGGTAGCAGCGGGCCAGGGCGATAAGGGCGGCTCATGCCTTCGAGCGGATTGCGCGCCATGGCTCAGGCTTGTCCCGGCTGGTGGGGCGCGGGGCGATGGGGTGAGGAGAGCGCGCTGACGCCGTCCTGCCCCTCGATCGGTGCCATGCGTCCGCCCTCCAGCCGCATGGTCCGCGCGCCGGAGACCTTGCCCAGCAGGGCAGTGTCGTGCGTGGCGACGACGATAGTGGTACCGAGCTTGTTCAGCGCCTCGAACAGGGTGATGAGCCGGGTCGCCATGTCCCGGTCCACGTTGCCGGTCGGCTCGTCGGCCACCAGCAGTTCAGGCCGGCCGATCACGGCACGCGCGATGGCGACGCGCTGCTGCTCCCCGCCCGAGAGCGTGGCAGGCAAGGCATGGGCGCGGTCGGACAGGCCGACCCAGTGCAGCATTTCCTCCACCGGCGGACGGATCTGGTCTTCGTTCACGCCGGCGATGCGCAGCGGCAGCGCGACATTATCGAAGGCCGAGAGGTGCGAGACCAGCCGGAAATCCTGAAACACCACGCCGATGCGGCGGCGGAAACTCGGCAGACGGGCGCGGGGCAGGGTGACGATATCGGCATCGAAAAGCCGGATCGCGCCACGGCTGGGGCGCTGGGCGAGATAGAGCAGCTTGAGCAGCGAGGTCTTGCCCGCGCCGGACGCGCCAGTGAGGAAATAGAAGGCCCCTTCGTCGAGCGAAAAGCTGAGGTCGGACAGCGTCTCCGGGCCGGGCCCGTACCGCAGCCCGACATTCTCGAACTGGACTATTCTAGCCATCGCCGCGATTGCATGTCCCCATTATTGGCGCGCGGCCACGCCCGCCGATGATCTGCCGCGCCGTGCATGGCACAGGCCCCCATTGCGGGCAAGGTGGCGGATGGTGCGCCGGCCTCGCGCGCGTCCCGCGGGCCCTGTCGTCCGTCGCTGTGGGGATATCCCCGGCCACGTTCAAACGCCCGCTTGCCCTCTGCGGGAAACCGGTGTTTATGGAGCGCGATGATCCTCGTCTGCCCTCAATGCGCCACACGCTATGTTGTGCCCGATAGCGCGATTGGTGCTGCGGGCCGTCAGGTCCGGTGCGCGTCTTGCCGCCACAGCTGGTTTCAGGAGGGCGCGCCAGTGGAGCGCCCCGAGCCGGCGATGGCCGATGCTACGGCGGACGCCGGCCTTGCGCCGCATGAGGCCCCCGCATCCGCACCCGTCGAGAGTGCAGAAGCGCAGGCTCCTGTGGCGCCGGTCGCGGTCGGCACTGAGGAAACCGCCGCCGCAGCGCCCCCGGCTGAACCGCGTCACGACCCGATCGATCCGCCGCCTGCTGCCGCGCCGGCGCAGGAGTTCGTCCACTATCCCGACGAGCCAGCCGAGGCGCCCACCCGTCCGCGTCGCAATCCCGCCAGGCTCTGGACGGCTGCGGCGCTCGCCTTCTTCGTCGCGGTGAGCCTTGCCGGTGGCGCACTCGCTTATTTCGGCCCGCCCAATTGGGCCGTCGCGCTCGGTTTTGGCGGAGCGCCGGCGACCTCCGGCCTCAACTTCTACCTGCCCAAGCCGCCCGAGCGCCGCAACCTGCCAACCGGCGAGGAATATTTCGCGTTCAGCGCCCGCATCCTCAACGATAGCGACCAGGAACAGACCGTTCCGCCGGTGGTGGTCGAACTGCGGGACGATCAGGGCAGGCTGGTGTTCAGCTGGATGACCAAGGCGGACAAGTCCACGCTCAAGCCCAATGAGGAAGCGCGCGTGTCCGAGAGCCGGCTGGACATCCCCAAGAACGCGCGCAACCTTGAGCTCAGGTTCGCCGATAACGCAGGCTGACCTGCCAGAAGCGCGCTGCCTGCAGCACCATCGCCGCCGCCATGCCGAGCGCGGCGGCGAACGCCAGCCCGGCCGATCCCCAGCCCTGCGCATGGCCGTACCAGCCCATGACGCCCATCACGCCGAAGAAGGCGATGATGCCATTGACGCTGGCCACCACCTGATCCCCCAGTGAGCGCAGCGCGGCGACGAAGATCGCCTGGATGCCGTCGCACAGGATGAAGGGGGCCAGAATGAGCAGCATGATGAGCGCTTCCCGCGCGACGGCGGGTTGTGCGGTGAGCCCGGCGACGATCGGCCGGCCGAAGAGCAGATAGGCAAGCACCACCGCACCCATGAACAGGATGGAGAGGCCGCACGCGATCATGGTGCGGCTGCGCGCCTCCCATGGCTCGCCCGCGCCCACCGCATTGCCGACCCGCACGCCCGCGGCAGAACCCAGCCCGAGCGCCAGCGCAAAGCCGAGATTATGCAGCGAGAGCATCACCTGAAAGCCGCCGGCCACGATCTCGCCCATCTGCGTGGAGAGGATCATGAGGTACGAGAAGCCGAGCACTTCCATGGCGGCGCCAATGCCGGGCATGGCGCCGAAGCGGACGATGGCGCCGATGCCGCTCAGCGCGCTGCGCCAGGCCGCGACATCGAGCCGGCGCAATCCGCGCTCGCGCGCGCTTGGCAGCGTCCACGCCATATAGGCCATGGCCAGGCCGCCGCCCAGCGAGGTCAGTGATGTCGCCAGCGCGGCGCCGAACGCGCCCATCGCCGGGAAACCCAGATGCCCGAGCGCCATGGCCCACGTCAGCACGGCATTGACCGGCAGGGTGGCGAGGTTGACGATCAGCACCCTGCGTGGCGCGCTCACCCCTTCCAGAAAATAAGCGCAGCCGATCGAGAGCATCTGCCCGGGCAGGCCCAGCATCATCGCGGCGAGCACATGCGCGCCGGGATCGACCAGCGCATCGGCGACGCCGGTCAGCGCCAGCAGGGGCCGGGCGAACAGCGCGATGACGACGGCGCTGGGCACGCCGAGCAGCAGGCCGGTCAGCACCGCTTCCCGCCATAGCGCGCCGGTGCGGTGCAGGTCGCCGCCGCCATCGGCGCGGCTGGTGAAGACGATCACGCCGGACATGCCGGCCAGAAGCAGCATCAGGATGACGAACATCACCACCCGGCCGGCCGCCAATGCCCCGAGTTCGCTCGTGCCCGCATAGCCAACCACCGTCACATCGACGAGGTGCATGATCGTCCAGTTGAGATTGGTGAGGACGATCGGCCAGGCTAGCCACGCGATGTGGCGGGCCTCGCTCAGCAGGCCGGTGTGGCGGGGCGGCAGGATGGTGTCAGTGTCGGACATGAGGCTGCTTGGTCAGGAGAGGAGGGGAGAGAGGAAACGAGACCGGGAGAAGTTATGCATTCCGCGCACGCATCGGCCATACTGATTCGCGCGGCGCAGGCTGTGGAGCATCGAAGTGACGGAACGCATAGTCAGCACAGCCGCGTGGCATCGGATCGGTCCTTCCGGCGCAGCCAGGACCGGGCTTTTGGCGCCCGCGACACAAGGACTGCAAAAATCGTGATAAAAGCGCGTGCATTGGGCACGTCAGCGCCCTGCTGGATCGCCTGCAGGGCCGCGCAAGTCAAGCCAACAGCCCGATCCCGCGGCGCGTTTCACGCTATATCACGATGAAGTGCGAAGGATGGTTGCATGCCCCGAATCCCTTTGCTAAAGGCCGCCGCCTACCCGGGGGCCATCGGCTCCCACCTCCCTGATGTGCGGTCGTGGCGGAACTGGTAGACGCGCAACGTTGAGGTCGTTGTGGGCGAAAGCCCGTGGAAGTTCGAGTCTTCTCGACCGCACCATTCCCAGTCAAAGATGAGCATTTAGGCCTTCTTTGAGGCGGCGGCGGAAATCGCTGCCGTTTCGATGGCAGCGTGTGCGCCATGCCCGATGACGTGGGATTCGCTACTCTCGCCGACGATCACTTCATTGATCAATATGCGCACATGGCTTCATCGAAGCGGTGAATTATTGCCGCAGACGGGCCGCTTTAAGCGCTCGACCATGTGGGACGTCACGAGGTTGCCACGGTGGAGCTGGCACTCCAGGAGAGTGCGGGTTCTGACAAGGCCGCGATAGGTGGCGCTCCCGACGCGGTTACCTGCTTTGATCCGAACGGCTCAGTTGCTTGCCTAAAAAGGCATACTGACCCAATTGCCGATAGTTGGTTTGCCAAGACCTAATCTCCATCCTAGGATTTACCGGAAAAGTTACCGGTAATCTAATCGGGCGATGGGGAGAGATAGACGGTGCGGCACAACATATCGCGGAATCACTTGATGGCATCTGTTGGGGCGGTCGCCCTGGGATGCATTTGCTCAGCAGCACCTGTGCATGCGCAAGATGGGGAGGGGGCCGGGTCCCCTGAAGCGCGGGCCGCCGCGGAGCAGGAGTCGATCGTCGTCACCGGATCACGCATCCGTACCAGCGGTTTCAACTCCCCTCAGCCGCTTACCGTGATTGGCGCCGAGCAGATCAGGAACCTCGTGCAGACCAATTCGCAGGATGTTCTCAACAGCATCCCTCAGATCACCAGTGCCATTTCCGACACCAACCCGGGCAATGCGTCTGGCGCGGAGGTGGGGTCGGCGACGGCGAACCTCCGTGGCCTGAACCCTTTTTACGGAACCCGCACGCTCACGCTGGTGAACACCCGCCGCTTCGTGCCGACCGGGGACGGCGGGGCCGTTGACCTCAACCTCATTCCCAGCGCCCTGATTGCGCGGGTGGAGACCGTGACGGGTGGCGCCTCGGCCGCCTATGGCTCGGATGCTGTCGCGGGGGTCGTGAATATCATCCTCGACAATAAGATGACGGGCCTGCGCGCGCAGGTTGATTCCGGCCTCACCTTTCGTGGCGACGGGCGCAAGATCCATGGGTCGCTGGCCTATGGCACCTCTTTCGCGGGGGATCGCGGTCACATCATCGTCGGGGTCGAATATCAGGATCAGGACGAGATCGAGAGCTGTTTCAATGCCCGTCGCTGGTGTCAGGCCGGCTGGGATATCTTCGAGAACGCCAACAATATCCTGCCCAATGGCCAACCGTCGGGATACAATGTTCCGGGCTCGCCGGGCTTCGGGCTGCCCAACTATGTTTTGGGCCGGGATTCCGCGCTGGCATTCAACACACCTTATGGCGTCGTGCGCAATCGCGCGCCCGCCCCGCTCGCGGCACGCAACTATCGGTTCACGGCTGATGGCAGGGGAATCGTGCCCTTCGATCAGGGCGAGTTCGTCAACAACAGCACCATCGGCCAGGTCCAAGGCAGCGATGGCATTTCGAACTATGACGATGCCAGCCTTCAGGCCGGGCTGGAGCGCATTGTCGCTTATACGGCCGCGGAATTTGCCCTCAGCGATAGCCTGACGCTTTCCGGAGAGTTCAACTATGGCAAGCGGATCGCCCGAGCCGCCACGCTGACGGCAGGTCCGCGATCCACCTTCTTCGTAAAAGCCACCAACCCTTATGTTCCGCCGGAGCTTGCCGCTCTGCTGGGCGGTGCCTCATTCAGTTTCGGCAAGGATCTTGACGGTCAGATCCCGTCCTACAGCCGCGCGGAGGTGGAAGTGTACCGGGGCGTGATTGCCCTCTCGGGCGATCTCGGGGGCAGCTGGAAATGGGACGCCTATTATCAATATGGGCATAATGAGCGTAATCAGATGCGCAATCGCTCGCGCGTCAACACGCCCTTCACCTTCGCTCTCGATGCCGTTCGCGCGCCGGCGGGCAATGTGTTGGGGGCCGCTCCTGGCACGATCGTATGCGCCGAGTTGTTGAAGCCGAACCCCAACCCCATTGCGGTCGGTTGCTCTCCGGCAAACTTCTTCGGCCTCGACAATCTGACGCAAGCCGCGATCGATTATGTCTATCGGCCGGTGTTCGAGGACTTCGTCTATGATCAGCACGTCCTGGCCGCGAGCATCACCGGCGATCTGTTTGGCGGCATCGGCGCGGGGCCGATCGGCTTTGCGGCGGGCGGCGAGTACCGGACGGAAAGCGGCAATGTCACCCATGGCGACATTCCCAACTATCTTGATTACGCCTTCACCTTCGGCCTCGATTACGGCGGAAGCATCAAGGTGCTTGAAGGCTTTACGGAACTCAACGCGCCTTTGCTGGCCGGGCTGCCAGGAGCCGAGCGGCTCGATCTGAACGGCGCAATCCGGTACACGCGCAACAGCGCCAAGAACCGCATCACCGACGAAGCGAAATCGACGACCGCCACCAGCTGGAAGCTCAGCGCCATTTACGAGCCAGTGCGGGGCGTGCGGTTTCGTGGATCGCGGTCCCGCGATATCCGCGCTGCGGGCTTCCGGGAGCTGTTCCTGCAGCAGGTGCCGACCGATCCTGGCACCTCGCAGGGCACCGTCCGCAATCCCAATGGTCCTGGCGGCAACGCCAATGATGCCACGCCGATCCTGAGCGGCGGCAGCTTCCAGCTGGGCGCCGAGAAGGCCGATACGACGACGGCCGGGATCGTGCTGCAACCTGCCTTCGTCCCAGGTCTGCGCTTTTCGGCGGACTGGTTCGAGATCAAGCTCAAGGATGCGGTCACCACGCTGTCGGGCCAGTCGATTGTCGACCTGTGCGATCAGTTCGACACCTTCTGCGACCGCATAACATTCAACGGCGGCAATCTGGCCGACATCAGCTTCATCGATGCCCGTCAGGTCAATCTGGGCCTGATCACTTATCGCGGTCTTGATTTCGAGCTGGAGTACAATCTTCCGCTGTCCGACGTGGCAAGCAATTGGGACGGCGCGCTCACCCTGCGGGTACTTGCGGCGCATCAATATGATCTCAAGGTCCAACCAGACCCCAATGTCCGCGCCCTCGACTATGCCGGCATGACAGGGCCTCTTGTGGGCCGGGCGGACTTCAATCCGGCGCCGGCGTGGCGGTGGAATGCATCGGTCACTTACAATCAGGGTGGCTTTACGAGTGTCTTGCAGGTGCGGCGGATCGGCTCCGGCATTGGCGACGTGACCAAGGTCGGCCCTGAGGATGAGGGCTATGATCCTTCTCTTCCCAACAGCATCAGCGTCAATCGTTTCGACGGTGCGACCTATGTGGATCTGGCGATGACCTATCGCATCCCCTTCGGCTCGGGCGATCAGAACTTCGAGATTTTCGGAAAGATCGAAAATCTGTTCGATAAATCTCCGCCGATTGCGGTTGCTACCGGCGGGAGCGGCGGCTCGCCTTACCCCACGAACCCGGTGTTCTTCGACACGCTGGGCGCTCGCTTCCAGACCGGTGTTCGGGTGAGATACTGATGCTGAGGGAGGGTCGGTTTTCGGCCCTCCCGTTCAAGGCCGGCGCCTAGCGTGGGTTGTTTCGTGTAAGTTCTGAAACCGCCTGTTCAGACGCGCTCCACCGCCAGCGCCAGACCCATGCCCACGCCCACGCAAAGGGTGGCGAGCCCGCGTTTGCCACCGGTCTCTTCCAACTGACGCACCAATGTCAGCGCGAGGCGGGCGCCCGACATGCCGAGCGGATGCCCCAGCGCGATGGCGCCGCCATGCGCATTGACGTGCGCCACATCGTCCTCCAGCCCGAGCAACCGGAGGACCGCCAGGCTCTGGCTGGCAAAAGCTTCGTTCAGTTCGATCGCGTCGAAGTCGCGGATGGTGAGATCGAGACGCTGCATCAGCTTCTGCGTGGCCGGCACCGGGCCGATTCCCATTAGCCCGGGCTCTACGCCCGCCGCCGCCGCGCCGAGGATGCGCGCACGCGGCGTCAGCCCGAAGGTCTTCGCAGCCTGCTCGGTCGCGATGATCATCGCCGCCGCGCCATCATTGATGCCGGACGCATTGCCGGCGGTGACGGTGCCCTCCGCACCGAACAAGGGCTTCAGCCGCGAGAGCGTTTCAAGGGAGGTGGTAGGGCGCGGGTGCTCGTCGAAGGACATGAGATCCGTCTCTCCACGCACCTTTCCCGGCACCGCGACGGGCAGAATTTCCCCATCGTGAAAGCCGCTGCTCTTGGCCGCGGCGGCACGCTGCTGGCTGCGGAGCGCAAATTCATCCTGATCCGCGCGGCTGATCTGGTATGCCGATGCGACATTCTCGGCCGTTCGCGGCATCGTCTCCGTACCGTAGGCGGCATCCAGCGCTGGATTAATGAAGCGCCAGCCCATTGTGGTATCCATCAACTGCTGATCGCGGTCGAAAGCGCCTGTGGCCTTGCCCATGACAAGCGGCGCGCGGCTCATGCTCTCCACACCGCCGGCCAGCGCAAGTTCCATCTCGCCTGTGCCGATCGCGCGCGCGGCCGCGCTGACGGCCTCCAGACCCGAAGCGCACAGGCGGTTATGGGTGACGCCCGGCACCGTGACAGGTAGCCCGGCAAGCAAGAGGCTCATCCGCGCGACATTGCGATTGTCCTCGCCCGCCTGATTGGCGCATCCGTAGAACACCTCCTCGATCGCGGCTGGGTCGAGTTGCGGATTGCGTTCGAGCAGCGCCTTGATGGGCAGCGCGCCCAGATCGTCCGCCCTTATGCCGGAGAGGCTCCCGCCATAGCGCCCGATCGGTGTACGGATGGCATCGCAGATGAAGGCCTCTCTCATGCCTCTTGCCCCGGTCCGCAGAAGCCTCGCGCTCCGGCCGCGAGCTCCAAGGGGACCCCGGTGAGCGCACGGAGATCGTCAAGGCCGAGGCCATCCACCATGTCGATGACGCGGGCGCCTGCCTGCCCGACCTCGAAGGTCGCAAGATCGGTATACACCCGGGACACGCAGGCCAGCCCTGTCAGCGGATAGCTGCACTCGGCCACCAGCTTGCTTTTCCCCTGCCGGGTAAGCAGGTCCATCATCACGAAGGTCTGCCGGGCGCCGATCGCGAGATCCATCGCGCCTCCGACAGCCGGGATCGCGCCTTCCTCGCCGGTGTGCCAGTTGGCAAGATCGCCGGTCACGGACACCTGATAGGCGCCCATCACGCATATATCGATATGGCCGCCCCTCATCATCGCGAAGCTGTCTGCATGGTGAAAATAGGCGCCGCCGGGCAGCAGGGTGACCGGCTGCTTGCCCGCGTTGATCAGTTCCCAATCCTCCTCGCCCGGCGCTGGCGCAGGCCCCATGGCGAGCAGTCCATTTTCGCTTTGCAGGAAGATGTCGCGGTCTGCTGGCAGATAGTCCGCGATCTTGGTTGGCAGTCCGATGCCGAGATTGACATAGGCGCCCTCCGGGATGTCCTGCGCCACGCGCTGGGCGAGCTGATTGCGATCGCGTCGGTTCATGGCAGGATTCTCCTCATGCGGCGGCCACGCGCCGGCGATCGACCTGCACCACCCGCTGGACAAAGATGCCGGGCGTCACGATCGCTTCAGGATCGAGGGCGCCCAGCGGGACGATTTCGGACAGCTGAGCGATGCACGTTCTGGACGCCATCGCCATGATCGGGCCGAAGTTGCGGGCCGTCTTGCTGTAGACGAGATTGCCCCAGCGGTCGCCGCGGTGTGCCCTGATCAGCGCGAAGTCCGCCGAGATCGGATATTCCAGCACATAATCGCGCTCGCCGATGCGGCGGGTTTCCTTGCCCTCTGCGAGTTGCGTGCCAAAGCCGGTGGGCGTGAAGATGGCGCCAAGGCCCGCACCGGCGGCCTGTATCCGCGCCGCGAGATTGCCTTGCGGCACGAGTTCGAGCTCGATCTCTCCGGCCCGATAGCGCGCGTCGAAATGGTGGGAATCCACTTGGCGCGGGAAGGAGCAGATGATCTTCGCGACGCATCCGGCCCGGATCAAAGCTGCGAGGCCGGTTTCGCCATTGCCCGCATTGTTGCTGATGATGGTGAGGTTGCCCGCGCCCCGCGCAATCAGCGCGTCGACGAGGTCGTCCGGCATGCCAGCGGTTCCAAACCCGCCGATCATCACCGAGGCGCCATCAGGAATATCCGCTGTCGCCTCGATCAGGGATGCAAAGGTCTTGTCGATCATGATGTTAAATCCAGGAGGCAAAAACCGAGTGGATCACGCGGGGTAGGGCAGGGGGCGAACGCCGATCCGCCCAAGGCGCCCATGTCCCGCCGCCATCGGCTAGCCGGAGCGGGTTTGCTCCGTCTCAAACCGGGAGGCGACAAAGATCAGAAAGCCGCCAACGGCCGCCGAGCACGCCACGATTCCCATCGAATAGCGCAACGCGTGGACGCCAAGATCGGCGAAGATCGTATCGTTCATCAGGCCGATGCTGGTGGGCCCGATGAGATCGGCCAGAAAATTGCTGGCGAGGAGCGCGAAGGCCAACCCTGTCGCGCGCAGACCGGCGCCCGATACGTCCATGCAGATGGCAACCGTCGACGCTTGCGACCCCATGATCAGCATTCCGGTCAGCAGATAGGCGGGCATCCACACCCAATAGTCGTCTGCCATCAGATAGGTCATTTCGGCTGGCGCCCCAAGCATCAGCATGATCCCCGGCACCCAGAAGCGCCAGCGATGGTCCCGCCGGGCCAGTCGGTCGGTGACCCATGCGCCGACCAGTGCGCCGATCAGCAAGGCCGGGCCGCGCGAAATTCCCGAAAGCACGCCAATTTCCGTGGGAGACAGTTCCCGAACGCGAACGAGGAAGGCCGGCGCCCAAACGCTGTTGGCCTGCAACGTCACGCCAGCCAGCGCGAACCCGGTGATCACGAGCAGGAAAGCCGGCGAGCGGCGCCACTGAGCCCAGGCCGCTTTCAGGCTGACAGGCGCAATGGCCTTGCCTTGGGCATCCTTCTCGCGCTCCGGCTCGCGCACGGTGAAGATGGCCAACGGCACGAGGATGATCGCCGGCAAAGCCAGAACGTAGAAAGACGCACGCCAGCCGTAGCGATCCGTGACGTAGCCGAGGCTGCTCATCATCACGAGAACGATGATCGCGCCGAAAATCCGCAGGCTCGCAAGGGCCATCCGGCGGTTTTGAGGCGGCACCAGATCGTTGACCATCGCGCTGGAAGGGGCGTTACCCGATGCCTCGCCGATCCCGAGCAGCATGCGCGTGAACAGCAGGCCGACAAAGCTGGTGACCATCCCCATCAAGCCGATGATCAGGCTGTAAAAGCCGAAACCGATGGCGATGATGTCGCGACGGCTGTAGCGATCGGCCAGACGCGCCAGGGGCACGCCGGCGACGGCATTCAGCAGGAAGAAGCCGATGCCCGCGGCCAGGCTCATCTGGGTATCGGTCGCACCGAGCTCGAGTTTGATCGGCTCCAGATTGAGCGCCAGCAAGCCGCGATCGACCATGTTAAAGCCGCTGAAAATCCCCAGGATCGTCAGTGCCCAGAGCTGGTGACTGGAGAATTTGGTGGCGGCTGGCTTGAGAGCGCCACCGGCAAGGCCCGGCCGAGCATCCATAATCAATCCTTCCGAGCAGCGCCGCGCCGAGACCGGACCTCGGCGGGTTCAAGTATGCCGTTGCGGTTGGTATCCTGGGCATCGAAAGCGGCAGCCTTTCGACCGCCGGATGCCCATTCCGCCCGCGAAAGCTGGCCGTTCCCGTCGCTATCCAGCGTCGCGAGGGCGCCCAGCCGGGCCGATGGCGGTAATGGCTTGAGCGTGAAGAGCCCGAAGGCGCCGACGCATGACGATGTCACTGCGCAACCTATGCCGATCAACTGTGGCCAGTTCATTGCATCCCTCCGGCTCGACAGCGCGCCCTCATCAGCGCACGCTCTCCCTCACATAAAACCTATATATCCAGATTAACGGCCTAGTAAAGCGGAGATTGGGAGGAAATGGCCACAAAAGGTCCGTTTCAAGCCTATTTGGACTTGATGTTGAGACGGACGACGTCCCCTCGATAAGTGTTCCGCGCAAACAGCACGAGAATGCCGTCCGCATCGACCACATAGCGCTCGATCTGCGCGACAGGGGCGTTGAGCGGGATCTGGAGAGAGACCGACGCGTCGAGATCCGCTACGCCGATGGTCATGATCTGCTCCACATCGGCAATGGCGAGGCCATCGATGTCGGCGACCAGCTTCAACGCCGTCTTGCTTGTGAACGCCGCGCGCGGAATCTTGTTCGCCCAGCGCTCGGAAATGAAGACCTCGGCGATCATATAGGGCTGGTCATCGCGCCAATGCCGGCGGCTGAGCTTGCGATAGGCCCCGTCGGCAACGCCAAACTCGATCGTTCCAGCGATGCCGACCTTGCGTTCTTCGCCGATCAGTTCGATCTGCGCGCCTTCGCGCGCCTGGAGCAGGCCGAGGAAGTTGGTCTCCAACTGGCACCAGATCTGATCGCGCGGTGCGCCGGTGACGAACGTGCCTTTGGCGCGGTATCGGCGGATCAGACCTTCCTCGGCCAACATGCCGAGGGCCTGCCGGACCGTCTCCCGCGCCACGTCATAGGACAGGGCCAGCTCAACGACGGTCGGTATCTGGCTGCCGACCTCCCACACACCCGTCTCGATATGGCGGCGGAAGACGGCCGCGAGTTGATGATAGCGCGCGATGCCCCGGCTGCCGGGGTCGGCGGCTCCTGCGGGCCGGCCACCGGGGCCTTTCGGATTGGACCGGGTTGAATGCGTGCTCACAGCCTGTCTCCGTTACAAAGAGTCCGCCATTAGCTGCCGGGCTGCCTTCCGTAAAAGGCTTTGATCGCTCCCCATGATATACCAATTGGCACCCATGTCCGAGAAGTAACGGCGCTCCGCCTCACTGGAGACGACGACGCCCTTGATCTTTTCGCTGTCTGCCACGGCCTGAAAAATCGAGGTCACGATCGCTTCGACAGCAGGGGAGGAAGCGTCGCTTTCGCCCAAGGCGACGGCGAGGTCCGCCCGACCGATTACGATCCCGTCGACGCCCTCAAGCTCCAGAATCGCTTTCGCCTCAAGTGCCGCGTCCGGATGTTCGATTTGCACCAGAACAAGGACATCGTCCGCGGCATCGATGACGTCGCGCATCGAGCCCGAGCCGTAATTTGCGTGGCGCGGTGCGCTCGAATAGCCTCTTTTGCCGCCCTTATAGCGGGCGCTCGCGACCACCGCGCGTGCCATCTCGACCGACGCGACATGGGGAACCATGATCCCGGCGGCGCCAAGATCCAGAGCGCTGCAGATCGAGCTGCTCTGGGCGTCGGCAACCCGCACCAACAAGGGCAACTGTGCCGCGCGTCCTGCCAGCATCATGAGATCGAGCATGCCACGGTCGAAAGGGCCATGCTCCGCATCGATCACCGCGAAGTCCGGCTTCTCCAGTGCCAGGATTTCGACAATCTGGGGCGCCGGAGTCTTGATGAACAGCCCGCGAGGCGCTTCCCGGCTCATGCCGCCAGCTCCGCATGGGCCTGATATTCGTGCGCGTTGAACACCCAGCCCTTCGCAATGAAGTCGGCGCGAGGGGGCGCGAACACGTCGACCAGCACATGCTTGCCATCCCCCACGCCTTCCGTGGTGTGGATGATCTCGGGCGGAATGACGACCACGCTGGCAGGGCCGGCATGCAGATGCTGATCCTCCTGCCAGAGCCGCGCATCGCGGCCCCAAGGGGTCCGAAGATGGTGGGTGAACTGGCCTTCGATGGCCAGGCTTGCCTGCTCCAGATCGGCATGGGCATGGGGGCTTAGCGCGCTATTGTCCCGCAGCCCGTCATATTCGACCCAGTTGATGCTCATGGTTTCGCTTTGAAGGAAACGCAGCCTGCCATTGTCGGGCGGAATGGTCACATCTTCGATCCGGTGAATGCGGACATCCCCCCCATGCGCGATGCGCTCATAAGCCTTGCCCACGGGACGCACCCGCGCGTCATGCGAAGCATAGGCGTCGGCATTGCGGGGCATCGCCATGTCGGCCTGCTCACGATGGGTCGCGAGAAGATAGAAGGCCGCGGGCCGGTCCAATTCGAAGGCATAGGCGCCGGCCGGGATGATGACCACACTGTGGTCAGGCAGCGCCATGGCCCGATCTCCGCTCAGCGTTCCCCCGGCATGCGGAAGAAGCAGGATGATCTCCCGCTCCGAAGCGAAGCGATGCGATGCGGCGGGGCCGCTCTCGACCCGCTCGATGGAGAAATTCTGCGCTCTGGCAGCGGTGCGGCCAAGCTCATCGGCAGGAGCGGGCATCAGGTCCACGAGCATGGGCGTTCGCACTGGCTTGTTCATGTGTTCGGCCCTCAATAGGTTGCTTCGTTGGCGCGCTTGAACTTGCGCGCCAGTTCGAAGCTCTCCTGCGTCACCGCATATTCGGCGCCGCCCAGTCGCGACACCGGACGGGCGGCGAGCGTGTCGAAATGCCCGTCTTCGTGCAGATAGCCGGGCGCAATATGCATCCCCACCACCTCGCCGAACGTGACATTCGTCTCCGGGCCCAGATCGCCGCCGCCGAACGAGATCACCTTGATGACCCGGCATTCCAAGCTGCAGGGCGAGGCGGCAACGCGGGGCGCGGCGACGACCCGGCAAGGCGCTTTTTCGATCCCGAAATGCTCGAATTCGTCGACGCCGTAAGGCACCGGCGAGGAGGTATCGTTCATCGCTTCGAGCTGACTGGCAGCGACGAGATTGAAGACGAACTCGCCGGTCTTTCTGACATTCGCCAACGTGTCCTTGGCCGGCCGATCCTCCGGCGTGTTGCAGGAGAACATGAGGATGGGCGGCAGGTTCGAGACGATATTGAAGTAGGAGAAGGGCGCCAGATTGGACTTGCCGTGCTCGTCCACCGTGCTCAGCCAGCCGATGGGCCGGGGGGCCACGATGGCATTGAAGATACCGCGTTTGAACGACGCGCTGTCCTTCGGATCGAAAAAGAGGGGCTGGATGTTGGCCATGATTATTCCGATCTTTCGGCTGCTACGCGACGCTGCTTGAGCGTCTGCATGATTGCGGGCAGGCGACTGCGCGCCTGATCTTCAAGAGACTGGTAGATGGAGCGGCCCCGGGCATCGATGCCGACGGTGAGAGGGCCGAGATTTTCGACCCTCATCTTGCTCAGCCTGAAATGCGATGGAAAATCGCGCCATTCGACGGCGAGAACCTCTTTGATCGCTTCGGACAGGATCGGGCTCCCGCCGCCAAGCAGCGACAGGTAGACGCAGCCTGTTTCTGCCATGACCTTGGCGACGTCCGCGTCCAGGCCGCCCTTGCCGCCAACGATGCGCAGGTCCAGATCCCGGATAAGCTGCGGCATATAGGCATCGAAGCGGCGGCTGGTCGTGGGATTGACGTACTGCACATCATAACCGCCGTCGGGCCGCGCCTCGATCATGTGCGGGAGATGGATGAAAACGCCCTCCATCGCGAGCGGCAGTGGTAAGCCGCGATCAAGACAGTCGATCATCCGCTTGTGGGCCGGCAGGCCGCCGGTGACGACGATATCGCCGCTCAAAAAGACCAGATCGCCAACATTGAGCGCGGCCACCGCTTCCCGGGAAGGCGGGCATGTGATCGAGACGACCGCCATCAGAACAGTCGTTCCACGCGGCCATCGCTATGGAGCCGCGCCTTCGCGCGCCGGTTGATCCAGCAATTGAAGCAGACCGCGACCGGCGTGTAGCCATGGCCGAAAGCGTAATCGATGTGGACGGCAAGCGCCGTGGTGCTGCCGCCAACCCCCATCGGGCCGAAACCCGTTGCATTGGCCGCCTCGGTCAGCCGCTCTTCCATGGCCGCGAGCGTTGGATTGGGGTTGAGAGAGCCGATCTCACGATAGGTCGCGCGATTGGCGAGCTTGGCCGTCAGGTCGAAATTTCCGCCAATTCCCACGCCAACAACGACGGGGGGGCAATGCTGAGACCCCGCTTCGATGATGGCATCCAGCACGCAGGCTTCGATGTCTTCCAGCGAAGGTGAGATCAACGTGCGCAAGGATGCCCAGCGTCCGGACCCGAGCGCCTTGGGCACGCAGGTGATGTCGATATAATCGGCATTGCCGAGCAGATCGACGGTAATGGCGGGCATGTCCTTGCCCGGGCCGCCGCGCTCGTTCGTCAGGGGATTATTGACGTGTTTGAGAAGGGGCGGTGAGATGGTCTCGACAAGATGATCGAAGCCGCGGGTAATGGCGGCCTTGAGGTCGCCCTGCCACTGTGCCGCCCCGCCGATTTCGACGCAATAGGTCGGCACGCCGCTGTCCGAGCAGACGAATGTGTCTCTCGCCTCTGCGAGACGCGCACTTCGCACCATGAGATCGAGCGTTGCCCTGGCGCTCTCCTGCGCCTCATGTTCCCGTGCTGCTTCCAGCGCCTGGATCGTATCCGGCGGAACCCTCCGCAATGCGGCTGAGTAGAGGGATTCCGATATCTCCTGGACCAGATCCTCGGTAATCATGACAAGAGAATACCCATATAACTAGGTTTTAGTTCTAGGAGTCGGGATTGGCACGGTCAAGGCATTTTCATGCTGAGAAGGGCGGCAGGATTGTCTGAAAGGCAGCGACGGAAAGCCTCTTCTCCCATCCAGGACCGGAGCTGATTGAGCAGGGCTGACGGGTCGGGCACCTGAGCGGTCCGTACAAAGGGCCAGTCCGATCCCCAGATCACCCGGTGGGGTGCCGCGTCTACAAGTGCGGATACGACCGGCTGCATGTCGCTATAGGCGCCCGGCAGTGCCGACCGCCGAAAATAGGTCAGCTTGACCCAGGCCATGCCGGTGGCGATGGCATCCAGTAGCCGGTCGAAGCGATAGGTGCCCGGACGGTCATCCGGGGAGAGACCGGCCAGGTGATCGAACACCAACGGCATATCGCTCCCAGCGTCGCCAAGCGCCAGATCAGCGCATTGCTCCAAACTTCCCCACACATGGGCGTGAAGCCCGAGAGCGCGCATGTCGCTGCGCAGATCCTCAAGCTGATCAAAGCCTTGCGTCCCCGGATAGCGACCGCCGTCCGGCCCCGGCACGCCGACAAAACGAAGGGCGACGAGGCCTGCGTCTCTTAATGCTGCCAGTCTATCTCGATCGATCGTCGCGCTGACAGAGCCGACTCCCAGCAGCCGGCCCTGGCCGTGGCGCAAAGCATCCAGCAGGGCGCTATGATCGTCGCCATAGAGGGAGGGCTGGATGAGAAGCGCATGATCGAACCCCAGCCGGTCGAGCGTCGCAAGATGCAGGTCGCGGTCGGCGGACGGAGGCTCGTAAGCGCCGCCTGGTGCGAGCGGAAAGTGCGGACGCGGCCCGAAAACATGGGTGTGGAAATCCCAAGCGCTGGCCGGCAGGATGTGCGGAGGACGACCGTCGCCGGACATTCCGGAGTTGCTGGTCATGCTTCTGCCTCCTGACGTGCTTTCACCGTCGGACGACGGCCGGGGCTAGCGCTATTGACCTAATTCTTTAGGTCATGCAAGTCGGCCAGAAGGAGCGACTATGAACGAGCGACCCGAAATTGCTGTCATCGCCGAGCTGCCCGCAGATTTGCGAGCCGCGCTCGAACGCGATTTTCGGTTGATCCCCGTCCCGCTCGAAGGCGCGAATGCGCAGCCCGCCACGGCAATTCCATCGACTGTGCGCGCTGTGGCCACGCGGGCGGTCCTTGGCATTCCCTCGGGCCTTCTGGAAGCGCTGCCGGATTTAGGATTGGTGCTCTCCCTCGGCGCTGGTCTGGACAATATCGACGTCGAGGCGCTGGCCGCACGCCAGATCGTCCTCGCGCACACCCCAGACCAGTTCACCGAGGATGTCGCCGATTTTGCACTCGGGCTCATCTACGCCGCCGAGCGCAACATCGTCGCGGCGGACCGGTTCATGCGCAGCGGACGTTGGGCGGAGAACCGCTTCATGAATGGCCGTCGCGTGAGCGCCCGGCGGGTCGGCATTGTCGGACTGGGTCGGATCGGGCGGAGGCTCGCCCAGAAATGTGCCAGCCTGGGCATGTCTGTCGATTACCATGCGCGCGCCCCGGTCGCGGATTGCGCCTACACTTATCATTCCGACGTAACCGCGCTCGCTGCCGCGTGCGACATTCTGGTGCTGGCCTGCGCGGTGACGGATCAGACGCGGCGCATGGTCACCCGCGACGTCCTGGACGCGCTTGGCCCCCAAGGCATCGTCGTCAACATCGCGCGCGGCGCTGTGATCGATGAGGAGGCATTGATAGACGCCCTGCAAGATCGCACCATCGCCGGCGCTGCGCTCGATGTATTCGACAAGGAGCCGGACTTCGATCCGCGCTTGGCCCGCCTCGAGAATGTGATCCTGACACCGCACGCCGCAAGCTTCACATTCGAAGCGCGGCAGGCGGTCATCGATCACCTGATGGATGCGGCAAGAACCTACTTTTCGAGCGTTGATGCTTCCCATGCCCCAACATAGCGGAGAATTGCGATGCCCAGCCTGTCTGAGATGGAAATCACCCGCCGTTGGCCGGCCGAACACCCCGATCGGATTCAGCTCTACTCCGTCCCCACGCCTAATGGCGTAAAGGTCTCTATCATGCTTGAAGAGACGGGGCTGCCTTACGAAGCGCATCTCGTCGCCTTTTCGACGGACGAGCAAAAGAGCCCGGAGTTTCTCTCGATCAGCCCGAACGGGAAGATTCCGGCCATCGTCGATCCCTCCGGCCCGGGAGGAGACCCGATCGCGCTGTTCGAGTCCGGTGCCATTCTGCTCTACCTTGCGGAGAAGACCGGGCAGTTCATGCCTACCGATGCATCCGGTCGCTGGGTAGCGCTGCAGTGGCTGATGTTCCAGGTCGGGGGCGTTGGTCCGATGGTCGGCCAGCTGGGATTTTTCCACAAATTCGCGGGCAAGGACTGGGAGGACAAGCGACCCAGAGACCGGTACGCGGCGGAAACGGCTCGGCTGCTCAGCGTCATGAACACGCGGCTCAAAGATCGGGAGTGGTTTCTTGGCAAGGACTATTCGATCGTCGACATCTCGCTGCTTGGATGGATCCGCAATATTGTCGGCCTGTTCGACGCGGCGGAACTGGTTGACTTCGGATCAATGCCCCACGTCGCGCGATGGCTCGAACAAGGACTGGCGCGGCCCGCAGTTCAGCGCGGGCTGACCATGCCGCCTCGCCCGTCCTAAGGCCGGCTTCTCCCACGGCAGCAGCTGTCAGCGTTCGTCCAGCCCGTGCCGGTGAAGGAAGGCCGAGAGGAGGTCGGCCACGGCCACATTATTGAGGTCCGCAAAGGGGAGGTGGGTGTTCCCCGAGAGGCCGGCGGTCGGCAAGGACAGGATTTCCGCCTTGCCGCCATGGGCGTTGACGATCGCCACAAAGGTCGTCGCTGCGCGATAGGCCGCACTCCAGTTCGTCGACTGCGCAATGTGGTCGCCGAACACGATCTGGATCGGGATGCGCGTGAGCCGCTTGAATTGCTCAGCGGACACCTTGACCGGGCCGAACGGTCCCTTTCCGGCCGGCGGGCCTTCCCCTTCAGGAAACACGAACCCGGGCGGCTCGTAAGCGACGATGCCTTTGACATTGTCACTCTCGAGCGCGGTCATGAAGGCCCGGAAACCGCCGCCGGAATTGGTGACAAGCACCGTTGGGCCGATCCGGTCGACAGCCTTCGCCGCTGCCGCGCTCTGCAACTGGGCGTTCGGCACAGTGTCGAACTCATCATAACGCGCGCGCATCGCCTGATCCCAGGCTTGCGGGTCGTCCTTGGGAAACTGGATGCCCGGGAACCAGTTGGGGTAGGCTTCCCCCAGGCGCCAGGCCTTGAAATTCCCCTCATCTCGACCGGGCACCGCCTTGTAGGTATAATCCTCGCAGCCCCAGTTCGCGCGGCCAACGCGCGGGCCATCCCAGAGGTAGATCGGGAAACCGCGGCGCAGGAAGATGCTCTGGAAGCCTTCGCCGCCATCCCACCGGTTTTGCCACACGGCCACGCTGGAACTGTGCCACAGCAGCAGCGCTGTCTTCCGCGCCCGCCGGGGGATCTGATATTCCACGAAACCATGATCGCACGACAGATGTCCCGATGCGGCGTCACCCAGCAGCGCACCACCGACCGAAAACGAACCTTGCCGCTCAAGGACGATGGGCGCAGCGAATGCGGGAGTTGCCGTGAACGGACTCGCGGCGACGCAGAAGCTGCCGATGCTCGCGAACGTTAGCAATCGGCGCAGTGATCTTCTCATGGTTTCGGTCTTCCCCGGAAAGGCAGATGAAGAATGTCAGGAGGCTCGCAGGGCGCGGAGGCAGTTTCCCACCGCCGGTCTTGCATCATCCATTGATCCGCAGATGCTACCGGAGAAATTTCCGCTTCTCAAGGCCGGAGGATGGCTTGCGCCGCAGACAAAGCCATGCAATTTGTGAATCCGGAATATTTTCCGGCTTATTGCGGCGCGGGCAGGTTTCAGCAGCGTCCCAGCGGCGTCTTGAGCAGGCGCCCGCCCAGACGAGAGCGATGCATCGCGGGGTTCGGAGAGGAAATTTGGACGACATTTCAGTCACGCGGATCAACGGTCTTATCGGCGCCGAAATTGGCAATGTGGACATGTCCAAGGATATCAATGACCGGACGATCGAGCAGATCACAAAAGCTCTCGCTGAGAATGGCGTCATCTTTTTCCGCGATCAGGATCTCAGCGCCGACCGGCAACGCGCATTTGCACGCCGCTTTGCCTTGCCGGGTGCAAAGCGCGCGCCGGTGGCGGACGCCCAGATCACCATGATCGAGAAGGAAGAGCAGCAGCTCAAGAATGTGGGCGGCGGCTGGCATGCCGACCAGACGTTCAACGAGGTTCCGTCTTGGGGTTCGATCCTCGCGGCGAAGGTGCTGCCGTCAGCCGGCGGCGACACTGTGTTTGCGAGCCTCGCTGCCGCTTATGATGATCTCTCCGAGGGCATGAAGACTCAGCTCGAAACGATGCGCGCAGAGCATAATAACGAGCGGGTCATCACGTCGATGTCCCTGCTGCCCCAATATGCAGGCGCCAAGGCGAAAGTCGTGAAGGCGACCCATCCCGTGGTCATCCGGCATCCGATCACGGGCCGTAAATCGCTGTTCGTCAACCGCGGCTACACGACCCACTTTGAGGGGTGGACACAGGAAGAGAGCGCGCCCTTGCTCCAATATCTGTTCCAGAAGTGCGAGCGACCGGAATATCAGGTCCGTCTCAAGTGGCGCCCGGGAACGGTGGCGTTCTGGGATAATCTCCAGGTCCTGCACTATGCCGTCAATGATTATCACGGTGAGCGGCGGGTCATGCAGCGGGTCTCCGTTTCGGGCATTCGCCTCGATCGGGCGGGGTGCACAGCAGCGGCCTGCGTGTCCCAGCCATGATGTTCAATCACATCTTTGTCGGAACGAATGACCTGGAGAGAGCGCGGCAGTTTTACGATGCCGTGATGGGGGCACTGGGGCACGCCAATGCCGCCGCCCCGGACGCGCTGCTGCTTTCTTATCGCTGCGGCGAGCAGGGCTTCGCTGTCAGGGCGCCCCGCAATGGCGATCCGGCAACCTTCGCGAACGGCGGCACGATCGGCTTTCGGGCGCCAAGCCCGGAACATGTCGATGCGTTTCATCGTGCCGGATTGGCCAATGGAGGGGTGGACGATGGCGCGCCTGGCACGCGGCCGGGCAGTTACGGCCAGCCATATATCGCCTATCTGCGCGATCCCGACGGCAACAAAGTCTGCGCGACCTGGAAAGCTTCCTGGAAGGACTAGTCGCGCCGGTGCGGCTGCCGTCAGAGCAGCGAAGACGCCGCCTGTTCGATCTCGATCGCAGCCTCCTGCAATGGGCCAAGCAGATCGGCCACCAGCCGGCCCAGGGACGCACTGCTGACCGAGGCGGCTGCGACAATCGAAGCCGCCTGAACCCCGCCCAGCGACAGGGGGACGGCAATGGAGCGTTGGCCGAGGAAGATCTCCTGATCGTTCAAGGCATAGCCTTTGCTCCGCGCCTCTTCCACATCGGCCTTCAGCGCTGCGGCACTGGAAAGGGTGTTAGGCGTGAAGGATTGGAAGTCCCAGCCCTTCAGGCGCTCTGCCAAGACGTCCGGCGCCAATCCGGCGAGCAGGACCTTGCCGGGCGCCGTCGCATAGGCCGGCAGTCGCGCGCCGACATGGACGTAAAAGGGCTCGATCGGCTTATGCGTGCCCCGCGCGATGTAGACCACGTCGCGCTCGTCCAGCACCGTGATGCAGCACGTTGCATTCAGCCTGCGCGCAAGCTGGGTGAGAAGCGGTTTCGCGATGGCGGCGAATGGCTGCGACGAGAGATAGGAAAAGCCGAGTTTGAGAACCCGGGGGGTGAGGCAGAACCGGCCTTCGTCGGCTACGGCATAACCGAGCTTCTCCAGGGTCCGCAGAATACGGCGGGTGGTTCCCGGCGTGAGCTTGAGCTCCCGTGCAATCTGACTCAAGGTCCAGTCAGGATTGTCCGATCCGAACAACTCCAGGACGGCTAGCCCTTTTTCCAGCGAGGGAATGAAGTCGTCATCCACCGCGCGCGCGCCCTCCTGCTCCCCGGTCTGCGTTTTCGATTTGGCCATGTTCAATATTCCGACTTTTTCGCGGGGAATGATGCTGCTCTGCTTTCCACGGCTGGCGGTCAGAATCAAGCTGACGCCCTTAGCCGATCCTGCATGGCGGACAGAGCCAGAAGCAGACAGGGCCGCCGGCGCCTGCCGACAGCCCTGTGTCGCTTTGGGGTAAGCCGAATGCTCGGCTCAGCGCATTATTAGAAGCTCTTCTCCACAGTCAGGTAGAACTGGCGCGGCGCCGCCGGCTGCGCGTTGGTGTAGGCCGCGCCCAACGCCTGGGAGTCGAACACGTTATAATAATAAACCTTGTCGAACAGGTTCGTGGCTCCCACCGCAATCGAGAAGTCATATTCGTCGTTGTCGTAGGTCAGGCGGGCATTGAAGACCGAACGCGCCGGCATAAGGTCATCAAAGGTGGTCGACGTGCCGGACACCACCTGGCTCGATTCATAGATCCAGTCCACCCGGGGCGTGATCGATCCGGCCAGTGACGGAAGCTCCGCCGTGTACTGCACGCCCGCATTCGCCGTCCAGAACGGCGAATTCTGCCGACGGTTGACTGCGCGCTCCCGAATGTCGGGCGCCGTCAGCTTGGTGTACCCCACCGAGCCATTGATGAGCAGGCCATCGACGGGATTGATGGTATACTCGGCTTCAAAGCCGCGGATTTTTGCGGCCTGATTACGATAATAGGTCCGTCCGAGGCAGGTAATGCCGGTGCCTGCCGCCACGACCGCACCGCAGGTGGTCGACCCCGCAGGGCCTCCCGCGAGTGGGACGAGCGTGCGATTTCCGGGCACGGGCTGACCATTTGCGTCCAGCAGGGCCTCGGATCCTGAAATCGAAGTCGGGCGGTTCTTGAAGTCGGTATAGAAGGCCGCGAGATTCAGGCGCACACGACGATCGAAGAGATCGAGCTTGGCGCCGATTTCGTAGGCGATGTCGTCATTGCCATCATATTGCGCGATCTGCGAGGGCTGTTGCGGGCGCGGATCGAAGCCGGGAAGCGAGTTGCCGGTCGCAGCGGACACATAGATGAGCGCGTTGGACGCCAGCTGATAATTGACGCCGGCCTTCCAGTCGAACCGCGTCTGCTGCGGAACGACGTAAAAGACCGTGTCGCTGGCGCTGGGCGAGGTGTCGAGGACGTTATAAAAGTCGACGACCTTCTTGTCGTCTGAATAGCGCAGGCCGCCCACGAAGCTCAGCGCTTCGCCAAATGGCCGGATCGTGGCGTTGGCGAAGACTGCCTTGCTCGTCGGGTTGAACTCAGAATCGATCAGCCGCTGGAAGGAGCTTTGGGGCGAGATGAAGGCGGCGTGCTGTGAACCATCGGCCGTGAAGTAGAAGCCGCCCACGACCCAGTCGATGAACGATGACTTGCCGGACAGGCGCGCTTCGGCCGTCCAATATTCCTCCGAGAAGGTATTGGACCGCAACACGACATTGAGCGGCGAGCCATCATCGTCATAGGAATGGGTCTCGACCATCTCACGATGGGCGACCACCGCGAGGAAATTGATGTCGGGATTGATGTCCCAGCTCATCTTGGCTGAGACGCCCCAGTTCTTGAGGTCGATGAACGGCGAAAAGCTGGCGCCGCCGCGTACGGCCACACCATTGATCCGCAAGCCATTATAGAATGTGTTGCCTGGGATGACCGTGCCTGCGGCGATGGGATCGCTGAAGCTGGCATAGGTGCTATAGGGATCGCCCGTCAGGAAGCGCGTGTCATAGGCCAGACCCAAGGTGTTGGCGGCGGACACGACCGTCCCGGACACCCGGTTGTTGATGATCCCGACGATGCTATCGGCGTTGTTCTCGCTCGTATCGCGGATATAGTCGCCCGTCACCGTGAACCGCAGATCCTCGGATGGCTTCCAGAGCAAGGACCCCCGGTACGCCTGCACATCTTCGCCGCCCTGATGGCCGACGACGCAATCCTTGGGCGTGAACCCGGCGGTCGGCATGTTGAGGGTCGAGGCATAAGGCAAGGAGCCCGATAGCGCAGGCGTGCCGCGCGCGCGCATCTCGCAGGTGAAATCGAGGATCTTCTGATAGCCCGTCCGTTTCTTCGAAAGCGCAGAAACGGAGAGGGCGAGCTGCTCGTTCAACGGCAGATTCAGCGAGCCGCGGAAGTCCATGCGGTCATAGGATCCCGCCGTGATCTGAATACGCCCATAAACATCGCTGGTGGAGGGCTGCTTGCTGATGATGTTGACGGCACCGGCAAGCGAATTCCGCCCAAACAGGGTGCCCTGCGGGCCCCGAAGCACCTCGATATGCTCGATATCCAGAAGATCGAAGTTCGACCCGAGCAGCGTCGGGAAATAGACGTCGTCGAGATAGAAAGCGACGACAGGCTCGCTGGCGAGGCTCGTGTCCCGATTGCCGATCCCCCGGATCGTCGCGTCGATACCGGGCCCGAATGCACCCTGCGACTTCCGGAATTGCGTGTTGGGAACCACAGCGGTCAGTTCGCCGACGCTGGTGATGCCCTTCTGCTCGATCGCCTCGGCCGTGACCGCGGTGATGGCGATCGGCGTATCCTGCAAGTTCGTCGACTGGCGCGTGGCAGTAACCACGATGTCCTCAAGGCCGCCTGCCCGGCTGTCCTGTGGCGTCGCTTGCGGGGCGGCCGATGCCGATCCAACCTGCGCGCTTGCCGGCCCTGCTAACAAAGCGAGAACCAGCGCTGCCGAGCTTATGGTTGCCAATTCCAGGTTTTTCATCTCAGTCTCCCTCGGGCGAATTCTAGCGAAACGGAGACCCTCTCGCCGCCCCTCGCGATGCTCGCCATATTTCCGGATATTTTTCCGGTTAGCGATCTAGCGCGCATTTTCGGCAGCTGCAATCCTAATAATCGGCGAATTCCAGAGGAATTTGGTGGAGGTGCGATGTATCTATTTTGTAAAAATGAGACAGGAGTGCGATGAGTCGGGCGATAAAATAAGTGATCAACTACAGATATGTCTTGTATACATGTATGATCTCGCTGAGAGAGTTCATGTATATGTTTATCGATCTACGACAATTTTCAGATGTTTTCCGAAGAATGGGAGGACTTCTTTTTGCAGTCTTTCCGGAACTTTACTGCTGTGATCGCCCGGATAAATGTCCAGTTGATTGCTTATAGCATAGTTATCTAGGTTTTTATGGAGCTCGGTTGCTGCGGTGACGATCGTGTCCTGATCGCCGACGTCGATGCCAATGGCGCGATAGGTCCTGAGAGCAGCGACATACTGGTCGATGAAACTGAGCGGGGCATTGGCTGCGCGCTTGGCCATGATCGCCTCGCGCGACTCGCCCTGTTGCGTAATCGGCAGATCGACAAAGAGCGGCGGCTTCGCCGGATTGGGCGAGAAGGCCGCCGCGGTCGCAAGTGGCCCTGCATATTTGAAGGGAAGCCCCCGGGCTGCCTGAGGGGATGCAAGATCGTTGATCTCCCTCACTTCTTTTGCGGTCAATCCCTGCGTTCCGAGAGCGCTCAGGCAACAGGGCGACATCATGTAGAGAACGCCAAACCGCCCTGGGCGCTTCATGCCAATGCGCGCGACGCCGTAGCCGCCCATGGAATGCCCCATCAAGCCACGCGCGGCCGCCTCTGGAATCGAGCGGAACTCCCGGTCGATATAGGCAGGCAATTCATCCGCAATGAATGTCTCGAAGTCGCCGGTGACAGTAGAACTGCCATAGAAAGATCCGCCATACTCATTGCTCCCATCGGGGAACACGACAATGACCTCCGGCACTCCCGCAGCAAAAGCTGCAGCGATCCGCCTGGCCGCATCGAGTTTCTGCATCCAGCTTGCCGCATCGATGGAGAAGCCGTGCAGGGCGTAAACCACGGGGTATCGCCGCTTGATGTCGCGGCCATAACTCGGGGGAAGAACGACAAAGACCTCGCGCTCGGCGGAGGTCCCCATAAGATTGCCGGCAATGGCTTGTGATTGGATCAGCCGTCGCTCTACCCGAACCTGGGTGTTGGGGGCCTCTGCACGGCTTGCGATAGGCGGAGAGGCGGGCGCGGCGCCGGCAGCCACCGAGGCAGTGACAAGGCCAAGGCCACCCAACAATCGCATCTTCATATCTGTATCCTCTCTGATCGTCAGGCCAGGAGCGGTTGTCACGGCCATCTCTCTGCATCTTGGGCTGGTTCGACGCAGCGTTGCACGATCACTTTAAACATATGTTTACATGTTTTATCGGTCAAGCAATGCTTGCCTTGACGCCCTTCGCGCGGTCACGTGGCCGGCCTGCGGCGCTGGTCAGAAGCTTGGGGAGTGTAATTCCTCTTGGTCAGGAGCTAAGGTCGCCTCATGCCCGAACCCGGCCCAATCCCAACATAGCCAACATGCGCGGTGAATGACCCTGATTTGGGCACCGCGGACTTCAATCAGCGTCAGCGTGCGACCCAGCGGAGCACGGATTTTCACCATTTAAATCGCCGCCGATCATGGGGTCTCCACTCGGCTCACCGCGCTGGAAGTATTTGATTAACATCGCGTCCCTAGCCCGGTCGCTAAGGAGCCTGCCATGCATCGCATTTTATATATCAGCACTGTCCGTCGAACGCTTTCGGATGCGGAGCTCGATGAAATTTTGGTTGCGTCCCGACGTAATAACCGGCTCGCTGATATAACGGGCTTGCTCGTGGTCGGGAATCGGCGCTTCCTCCAGGTTCTCGAAGGCCCGGAAGATGCCGTCAACTCGACGTTCGCGCGCATTTCTAGGGATCAGCGTCACTATGCTGTGGTCCAACTGAATAACAAGGCAATCGCGGCACGGTCGTTCGCGCGTTGGGAGATGGGATTTCAGCGGGGTGGCGACGTCAACGAGGGCTCGACCCTTGAAGAGCAGGTGGCAAGCTTGCTTGAACCTGTCACCGACGCAAATTTGAAAGCCTATTTCAGCGGTTTTGCTAAATCCCATAGTCAGCCGGCCTGAGAAACCACCAACATTCGTCATTAGCGGATCCAAGCTCAGGAACCACCCGCATGTTTCCTCATAGGAAGCCCAATAGTCATCTTGGGCGCCGACGATTGACACTCATCGTCCAATCCTCAGTTGGAGCAGAGCGCGGCCTCCATGAGAGCAGAATGCCTCGCAACCATGGCTTGGCCGCCGCGACATTTCTTCGTCGCGCTCAACTCAGGCCGTCCAGCGCTGCTCCACTAAACCTCATTCGCGTCCGCCTAAACCGCCTTCGGTAAGCGCGAGAGATGCTTGTCCAAGGTCATCGGATAATCGCGCAGCCGCACGCCGGTGGCATTGTAGATGGCGTTGGCGACCGCGGCTCCCACGCCGCAAATCCCCAGTTCCCCAACGCCTTTCGCCTTCATCGGCGTGGACCAAGGGTCGGTGGTATCGAGGAAGATGACGTCCTGATGCGGGATGTCTGCATGGACCGGGACCTCATAACCCGCGAGGTCGTGATTGACGAAGAAGCCGAACCGCTTGTCGACCACGAGTTCCTCCATCAGTGCGGCGCCTGCGCCCATGGTCATGGCGCCGATCACCTGGCTTCGCGCTGACTTGGGATTGAGGATGCGACCGGCATCGCACACAGCGAGCATTCGCCTGATGCGGGTTTCGCCCGTGAAGGCATCGACCCCGACCTCCACGAAATGACCAGCGAAGGTGGATTGCTGCGCCCGGTCGGCAAAGTCGTCGGCATAGTCGATGCCATCTTCGGCAATGAGCTCCCCATCGCGCGCAGCGTCGCGCAGAGGCACGGCGCGATCGCCCGAGCGGACCTCGCCGTCGGCAAACGTCACATCCGCATTGTTCAGCCCCAAGCGCGCCGCCACCTGGTCGCGCATCTTGATGCAGGCGGCATAGACGCCAGCCGTCGAGTTGGCCGCGCCCCATTGGCCGCCGGAGCCGGCTGCGGCGGGGAAATCAGAGTCGCCTAATTTCACGATGACGTCACCTAGGTCCACGCCCATCATCTCAGCGGCGGTTTGGGCGATGATCGTGTAGGTGCCGGTGCCGATATCGGTCATATCGGTCTCGACGGTGACCTTACCGTCGCCCGACAGCCGGACCCGTGCCGCGGATTTGGTCAGCTGATTGTTACGAAAGCCGCCGGCCACGCCCATGCCGATGAGCCAGCGGCCCTCACGCACGGAGCCGGGGGCCGTCTTGCGCTTGTGCCATCCGAAGTGCTCCGCGCCGGTCCTGAGGCACTCGACGAAATGACGCGCCGAAAAGGGACGCTCGGGCTTCATCGGATCGACCTGCGTATCGTTCAGGATACGAAATTCAACCGGGTCCATCCCCAGCGTCTCGGCCATTTCATCCATGGCGATCTCCAGCGCCATCAGCCCCGGCGCTTCGCCAGGCGCGCGCATTGCGTTGCCTTCCGGCAGATCGAGCTGCGCCAGCTTCATAGCGACTTCCCGGCTTTCCCCCGCGTAGAAAAGCTTGGTTTGCTGGACGGCGGTCTCCGGTTCGCCATCCGGCAGATTTCCCGAAATGCTCTCGTGCGAGATCGCAAGAATGCGCCCGTCCTTATTCGCGCCGATCCGGATATGCTGCAGCGTCGCGGGTCGATGGGTCGTGTTATTGATGATGATCGGCCGCGTGAGGGCCAGCTTCACCGGCCGCCCGACCGTTTTGGCCCCCAGCGCCGCAAGAACAACATCGGAGCGCAGAAACAATTTTCCGCCAAAGCCGCCCCCGACATAGGGGGAATCGAGCCGCACTTGCTCGGGCTTGAGCGATAGGGCCTTTGCAAGGTCGCGCTTGCCCCAGGCGATCATCTGGTTCGACGTCCAGACGGTGAGCTTCTCGCCCTCCCACGCGGCGATGGTGGCGTGCGGCTCCATCATCGCATGGCTTTCGTCCGGCGTGCTGTAGCGCTGGTCGAGCTTGACCTCAGCCTTGGCGTAGCTGGCCGCAAAATCGCCGGCTTTGTTGGTCTCGTCCTCGTCCGGAACGGGCTCGGCCCGGGACGCCTCGCGCTCGAGATCGAATTTGCCGTCCTGCCGGACATAATCGACCTGAATCAGCGACGCGGCCGCGCGGGCCTGCTCAAAGGTCTCGGCGACCACGAGCGCAATCGCCTGATGATAATGCTGGATTTCGGCTCCACCGAACAGGTTGGCGGTGTTCTGGCCGCCGAGCGGAAGCGGCTTATGGTCCAGCGTGGTGATGATCGAGAGCACGCCAGGCGCGGCCTTGGCGTCGACCAGATCGAACGACCGGATCGTCCCCTTGGCGATGGCCGCGCCGACGACGAAGCCATAGGCCTGGTTCGCGGCGACCTCATGCCGCTCATGGGCATAGGGTGCGCGCCCCGTCGTCTTGAGCGGCCCGTCGATGCGATCGGTGGACTTGCCGACGACCTTGAGCTGGTCGATCGGGTTCTGGGTAGCGGGAGCATCGAACTTCACGGCATCAACCCTTCGCGTCGTGCAAGATGCCGGCAAGCGTCCGCTCGACCAGCTCGATCTTGAATGCATTGTCCCTGGTCGGCGCGGCGCCGGCGAGGAGGTGCCGGGCCACTGCCTCCGCCCCTTGCGGGAGCGCGGCATCCGCGGCGTCCGTGCGCCAGGGCTTGGGCGCAATCCCGCCCACCGCAACGCGGCCTGTGCCATCCGGCTGGAGGATCGCCGCCACCGATACGAGCGCAAAGGCATAAGAGGCCCGGTCGCGCACCTTGTGATAGACATGCTGGCCGCCAACCGGCTTGGGCAGCAGCACGGCCGTGATCAGTTCGCCAGGCGCCAGCGCGGTTTCCACATGCGGCGTCTCACCGGGCAATTTGTGGAAGTCGGCAATGTCGATCGACCGGACATTGCCCTGTGCATCGACCGTCTCCACGCGCGCATCAAGCAGCCGCATCGCAACCGCCATGTCGCTCGGGTTCGTCGCGATACAGGCAGCGCTGCCGCCAATCACTGCCAACTGGCGGGAGGCGCCCTCAATGGCCGCGCAGCCCGTCCCGGCCTGACGTTTGTTGCAGGGTTGGTTGGTATCGTAGAAATAGGGGCAGCGGGTCCTTTGCAGCAGATTGCCGCCGGTGGTCGCCTTGTTGCGCAGCTGCCCGGATGCGCCGGCCAGAATGGCCCGGCTCAGGACCGCATAATCGCTGCGCACGCGCCGATCCGCCGCCAGCGCCGTGTTGGTGACGAGCGCGCCGATCCGCAGGCCGCCATCGGTCTCTTGCGTGATCTGATCGAGTTCCAGATCCTGCACATCGACCAGATGGGTCGGCGTTTCGATCTGCAGCTTCATGAGGTCCAGCAGGTTCGTGCCGCCGGCAATGAAGCGCGCGCCCTGCTGGCTCAAGACGGCCGTCGCGGCCTGAGCGGGCGAGGTCGCGCGCTCATAAGTGAACGGCCTCATGCCTTGGCCTCCGCGACTTCGGTAATCGCCTCGGCAATGTTGGAATAGGCGCCGCAGCGGCAGATATTGCCGCTCATCCGCTCGCGCAGTTCCGCGTTGCTGAGTTGCGGCTTGGCCGACAGATCATCGGTGACGTGGCTCGGCACGCCAGCGGCAATCTCATCCAGCATGGCCACCGCAGAGCAGATCTGGCCCGGCGTGCAATAGCCGCACTGATAGCCATCATGCTTGACGAAGGCGCGTTGCATTGGGTGGAGCTGGTCTGGCGTGCCCAGTCCTTCGATGGTGGTGACCTTGTCGCCATCATGCATCACCGCGAGCGTCAGGCAGCTGTTGATCCGGACACCGTCGACCAGCACGGTGCAGGCGCCGCACTGGCCATGGTCGCAGCCTTTTTTCGTGCCGGTGAGTTTGAGCTCTTCGCGCAGCGCATCGAGCAAGGTGGTGCGCGTGTCGGTTTTGAACCTGCGCGGCTGACCATTTACGCTCAGGGTAACCTCGGCAATCGCCTCGCGAACTTGCGGCAGGGGCTGCCGAGCATCGGCGTTGTTCAGGCTCATGGTCGCCGCCGTGGCCGAGCCGCCAACCAGCACGCCGCGTCGAGAGACGTGCCACTCCTCCGATCGATCCATGGCATCGTCGTCCTTCGCACCTGCTGATTGGATAATCCCATGCTGGCCGAACGCAGCAGCCGCCAATTGGCTTCCAAATTATCGTGGGTGGCAGACAGGCGCGGCACTTCCCGGCCTGTTCGGCACCGCTCGGGACAGGTTGGCTTTACAGGCTCCCACTGCCAATGTGCGGGATGACCAGCGATCCATTCGATCTGAACCGATTTGTCGACGCCCAGCAGGGACGCTACGCGCAGGCCTTGGCGGAAATCCGCGGCGGTGCAAAACGAACGCACTGGATGTGGTTCATCTTTCCGCAGATTGCGGGCCTGGGGATCAGCCCCACGGCGCAGCACTTCGCGATCCGCTCGCGCGCCGAAGCCAAAGCCTATCTGTCGCACCCGGTCCTCGGCCCGCGCTATGAGGAATGCGTCATCGCATTACAGGAGCTGGATGGCTCCAGCGCTGAGCAAGTCTTCGGGACCATCGACGCGATCAAGCTCAGGTCGTCGCTGACGCTGTTTAACAGCGTTGAGGACAGGCCGATCTTCCGCGCGGCAATCGAGCGCTGGTTTGGCAGCCCGGACGAACGCACCGTCGAAATTCTGGGGCAGATGGATTCATCAGCCTGAAAGAGGGCGGTTGATGAAGCCGAGGCTCATATCGCCCGGCGAACGTGTCGCGAACCTTCCAATAAAATTGGCCCCATCGCCGATTCTAACCCACGCTTGTCACAGCCGAAACTCCCGTGTATTAAATGGCAATCGATTGCAAAATCGTTTTCAGACCTACGAGTTCGGGTCGCCCGAACCCTCTGCCCGGCCATCCTGCACACCTGGCCGGGCAGAGTTGGGCGACCCATGCGGATAAAGTCCTCAGCCGCCGGATGAGGGATTGACTTGCAATCGATGGACAATAGCCTGTCGCACATAAATGCGGCGGGCGAGGGGAGTGGCTGATGGATCTGGATGGCGATCATGAACTTGCGGCCATCAGTCGCGATCCGCACTATCAGGCTCTCGTCCAGGCCCGTGGCCGCCTCGGCTGGATTCTGAGCGGCGTCATGATGGCGATCTTCTTCGGCTTCATCCTGCTGGTGGCGTTCGGGCGGACCATCCTTGGCCAACCGCTGCCGGGCATGACGACGACCATTGGCGTGCCTTTGGGCATGGCGGTGATCCTCTCGGGCATCGCGCTGACCGGCCTATATGTGTGGATTGCCAACCGCCGGTTCGATGCCGAACTGGATGCGCTGCGGGCGGAGCATCGCCTGTGAGCCTTTCGCGCTGGGCGGCGCTCGCCCTCATGGTGACTATCGGCGCGTTGATGCCCGGGATCGCCCGTGCGGCGACGCCGGGCAATGCCGGCCCCAACATGCCGGCCGTGGTCACCTTCGGCCTGTTCATCATCGTCACTCTGGGCGTTACGGCCTGGGCCGCACGGCGGACGCGCACGACGAGCGATTTCTATACGGCTGGCGGCGGCATCAGCGGTCGGCAGAACGGTCTGGCCATCGCCGGCGACTATATGTCCGCCGCCTCATTCCTCGGCATCTCCGCGCAGATTTATGCCGATGGCTATGATGGGCTGATCTACTCCACAGGTTTTCTGGTCGGCTGGCCGATCATCCTGTTCCTGCTCGCCGAACGGTTGCGCAATCTGGGGCGCTACACTTTTGTCGATGCCGTCGCGTTCCGCTTCGCGCAGACGCCGGTGCGGATTTCTTCGGCCTTCAGCTCGCTCACCGTGGTGCTGTTCTATCTGATCGCGCAGATGGTCGGCGCGGGGCAGCTCATCCAACTGCTGTTCGGCATTCCCTATCCTTATGCGGTCGGCATCATCGGCCTCGCGATCACCGCTTATGTGCTGTTTGGCGGGATGATCGCGACGACCTGGGTGCAGATCATCAAGGCGGTCATGCTGCTCGGCTGCGCCACCTTCATGTCGCTCGCCGTGCTGTATCGCGTCGGCTTCTCGCTCGACACGCTGTTCGAGCAGGCCGTCGCCGCCAAGCAGGCGATCGCGCTGGCCGCAGGCGCCAGCGCCGATGCAGCGGCGGCGAGCGCGCGGGGCATTCTTGCGCCCGGCGGCTTCATCAAGGACCCGCTGTCTGCGATTTCGCTCGGCATGGCGCTGATGTTCGGCACCGCCGGCCTGCCGCATATCCTCATGCGCTTCTTCACGGTGCGCGATGCCCGCACCGCGCGCGCCTCCGTGCTGTGGGCGACGGGGTGGATCGGCTATTTCTATGTGCTCACCTTCATCATCGGCTTCGGCGCGATCGTTTTCGTCGGCAGCAATCCGGCCTATCTCGACGCACTGAGCGGCGGGCTACGTGGCGGCAGCAACATGGCGGCGGTCCATCTCGCGGACGCGGTGGGCGGGGAGGTGTTCATGGGCTTCGTTTCGGCGGTCGCCTTCGCCACCATATTGGCGGTGGTGGCGGGGCTCACCCTTTCCGGCGCCTCCACCATCGCGCATGATCTCTACGCCTCGGTCATCCGCAAGGGCAATGTCGACCAGGCGACCGAACTGCGCCTGTCGCGGATCACCGTGCTGGTGCTGGCCCTGATCGCGGTGGGGTTGGGGATCGCGTTCGAGAAGCAGAATGTAGCGTTCATGGTGAGCCTCGCTTTCGCGGTCGCCGCCTCGGGCAATTTCCCCGCCCTCTTGCTCTCCATCCTGTGGAAGGATTGCACGACGCGCGGCGTTGCCTGGGGCTCGGCCATCGGCACGCTGACTGCGCTGGCGCTGACGATCCTCTCGCCGGTGATTTGGGTCGGCCAGCTTGGCGCCACGCACCCCATCTTCCCGCTCGCCTCGCCCACATTGGTGTCGATGCCGCTGGCCTTCTTCACCATCTGGCTGATCTCGACGCTCGACCGCAGCGCGCGGGCGCAGGTGGACCGCGCGGGCTACACTGCCCAGCGCATCCGGTCCGAGACCGGCATCGGCGCCGCCGGCGCCAGCGATCATTGATCTGACTCATGCGACAGGAGACGCATTCATGAAGTTTCTGAACCGATCCTCGGCCTGGCTGGTGGCGGCGCTGCTCGCCACGACCGGCCCCGCCCACATGGCCAGTGCCCAGCCGCTGCCCGATCCCGCCGCCGTCGCGGCGGCCCCGCTGAGCGCTGAGGACGCAGCCAAGCTCGCGCCCGTCGCGCCGGAACTGCACGGCGCCGCCCGCATGGCGCTCTATTATTCGACCCTGATGGGGCAAATGACCGAGGACTCGGTGCGCGCGTCGCGCAAGTCGGGCAATATGGGGCCGCCCCCGCCGCCGCATCACCGCGACGTTCCGGTCGTCGAGCAGATGATCCCCGGTGCGGCCGGCGCGCCGCAGGTGAAGCTGTATGTGATCAACGCGCAGCAAGGCGCCTGGCGCGGCGGCATCCTGCACACCCATGGCGGCGGCTACATTCTCGGCACGGCCGCGACCGACGTGCGTCGCCTGCAGGAGATGGCCAAGGAACTGAACGTGGTCATCGTTTCCGTCGAATATCGCCTCGCGCCGGAAACGACCTATGCCGGGTCCATCGAAGACAATTATGCCGGCCTGCGCTGGATGCATGACAATGCCGCCAAGCTCGGCCTCGATCCCAAGCGGATCGCCGTGATGGGCGAGAGCGCCGGTGGTGGCCATGCGGCGCTGCTGGCGCTGACTGCGCGCGACCGCGGCGAAATCCCGGTTGCTTTCCAGGTGCTCATCTACCCGATGTTGGATGACCGCACCGGCGGCGTGGTGAAGGTGCCTTCGCACATCGCCACAGTCGGCTGGGACGCGCAGCAGAACCAGCTCGGCTGGAAGGCGTTCCTCGGCCAGCAGCCGGGCACGAACAAGGTGCCGGCCACCGCCGTGCCGGCGCGCGCTGCTTCGCTCAAGGGTCTGCCGCCCGCGTTCATCGCTGTCGGCGGTGTCGATCTCTTCGTGAGCGAAGACATCGACTATGCCCGTCGCCTGACCGAGGCCGGCGTGCCGACCGAGTTGCTCGTCGTCCCCTCCGCCTATCACGGCTTCGACGCGATGGCACCGGACTCGCCGCAGGCCAAGCAATTCAACAAGGCCCGCATCGAAGCCCTGCGCCGCGCTCTGGCGACGCCGGAGAAATAAGCCATAGCTTCATCTACAGCGTCTTCCGGCTCTCACGGGTCGGACAGCACAGACGGGGGCGATCGCAAGGTCGCCCCCTTTTCCTTACCGTCGACCGGGCGTGGGTGTCAGCCTTTCATCGCGGCGAGCTCGGACTCGTCCCAACCAGTTCGCATGGCCGAGACGGTGTCGAACCGCATGGTCTGTGCGCCACGGCCCACCACAGGGTCCCATTGCGCCAGCCCGCCATGATTGGGGTTGCCCGTCCGCGCGAAAGCAATCCACGCATCGGCCATCTCGGCCTCCAGCTTGAGGGCCTCGGCATCGCCGCCGGTCATGCTGGCACATCGTTCGGCATTGGCGAAGACATAGGGGATTTCCGCGCAGTGGAAGGCGCGCGGACGCCCGTCCAGCACGGGCGTGCTCCGATCAAAGCTGTAAAGCCATGCCGGGGCGCGACGCAGCGCGGCCTTGCCGCTCGCCTGATCGATGGCGGTCTGGCGGATCGGTGCGGTGGCGATGCGTGACCAGATGTCGCAGGACAGGGCCTCCGGCGTCGTCCGACGAAACGCGGCCACCACCGCCGCGCCGCGCCCTCCCGTGTATCGATCAGCCCGGTTCAGCAGCTCCGCCTCGCTCATCGTGAAAAAGTCCGGCTGGTTGATCCCGGTGGTGAACTCGTTGAGGGTCGTGCCGACGATCAGCGGCACATCAGCCGACAGCGCAAGGGACTGCGGGGCGTCGGGATTGGCGGGCAGCACCGCGCCATCGACCACCGGGGCAAAGCCGTAGCGGCCGCGGGTTCGAGCCTCCATGGAGCCGCCTTCGGGCAGTGGCGGATTCTCCCGGCGGAAGATGGCCGAGCTCGCCGCCAGCAAGCGATCATAGGGTAGGGAGTACAAAGCGCGCAGATCGGTTTTGCCGATGCCCAACTCCGCCAGCATGAGTTCCCCCAGCTTACGGGCCTGGGCGTGGGGCGTGGCCTTTGCAAAGGACCCGCTCTGAACAATCGCACGGTGAAACAGGCCGCGCGCGGCGGGCATGGCCATCAACGTCGAAACCTTGGCGCCGCCCCCGGACTGGCCGAAGATCGTGACCCGATCGGGATCGCCGCCAAAGGCCTCGATATTGCGCTTCACCCATTGCAGCGCCGCGACGATATCCAGCATGCCGACATTGCCGGACTGCGCATAGGCCGGGTCCACGGAGGAAAGGTCGAGAAAACCGAGCAGGTTGAGACGGTGATTGAGCGTGACGACCACCACGTCGCCGCGCTGGGCGAGATTATAGCCCTCAAAGGCGGGGATGTCGTGCCCGGAGCCGGCGACAAATCCGCCGCCGTGGAGCCAGACCATCACCGGGCGTCGGGCATTGTCCGTGCCGGGCGTCCAGATATTTATGCGCAGACAATCCTCGCCGTCGAAGCTGTCATTCCACTGGAAAATGAAGGCCTCTTCGTCATTCTGGCGGCCGGTGCCCTTGTCCTGCGGGCAGATCGGCCCATAGGCGAGGCTGCTGCGCACGCCGGTCCAGGGCTTGGCTGGCTTGGGCGGGAGGAAGCGATTGGCGCCGCCGGTCGTGTCGGCATAGGGGATACCGCGAAACATGGTGATCCCGCCCCGCATGAAGCCGCGCACCCGGCCGCTCGCGGTCTCGACATCCGCCATGCCTGTGCCGGCAAAAATGGGACCGCGCCCGCCGACGGCTCCGGGACTCGCCTGCGCCGGTCGCCCCGCGCTGGCTAAGGCACCGGTGGCGACAAGCCCTTGCAGAAGCGCCCGACGACTTGCGCCCTCTCCACGCGAACCTGTCATGTTCCTCTCCTTGCCCTAATGTCTTCGCAATCGATTACAGGTTTAGGCCCTTCGCGCGCGGAAGCAAGCCGGGTGAGGCCCACAATCGGGCTGTGCCGCGCTACCTGCTTGATCGTTGGGGAGGCTCAGCCCCTGCTACGGCGCCAGCCGGAAAGGCGGCGCAGCAGGCCGCGGTTGCTGAGGGCTTCGAACATGTCGTCCGGTCCTTCCGGGTCGAGGATCTGGTTGTCCGCCAGCCAGGCCTCGACGCCTGTGAGATCGGGAATCTCATAGGGCACCAGCGTGCGCCGGCGGCTCTTCGCATTTTTCCGACCCTTGAAGCGGAGCGCCTCGATCGTCTCGATCAGCGAACCGCTGGCGGCCAGCTTTTTCTCGACCTGTGCGATGCTGGCATCGAGATGCTCGGCCAGCAGATCGTTGCGAACCTCCGCGATGGCGGCGCTGCATCCAGAATTGCTCGGCCGGGAGCAGTCCACGGCCACGTCGCATTCCGTGTCGAGCCGCAGAGAGCGCGCATTCATGTTGGATGAGCCGACGCGCAGGATCATATCATCCACGATCATCACCTTGGCGTGGACGTAGATCGGCTCCTGATCGCGGGTGACCGGATGGTAGAGCCGGAAGCGGCCATGCTTGTCGCGCCGCCGCAGCGCGGCCACCAGTCGGGCGCGCGCGGTATCCATCGCCAGCGGTTCGAGCCAGCCCTGCGCGGCCTCGGGATTGACGATCACGATCTCCGGCCCGTCCGGCTCGTCCAGTCGCCGGGCCATGGCTTCGGCGATGCGGCGGGAGGCGAAATACTGGCTTTCGGCATAGATCCACCGCTTCGCGCGGCCGATCTGCTCGATATAAAGCTGCTCGATCTCGGTCACCTCGCGCTGGTCCGGCATTTTGGGTGCCGTGCGGGCAATGAGAACCTCCACATCCTCGAATTGCACGGGCAGCGCTTCCGGCCAGACGTCGTGCTTGCTGCGGATGCCGGCAATGGTCTGCCCCGTCGCCCGCTTCCAGCGGTCGCGCGAATGCTCGCCCAGCGCCGCCGCCGCCGGCCCCTGCAGCGCGGTCGTCGCATCGTGCCAGGGCATGTAGGCCGGCCCTTTGCCGGGGCGATGCCGCTCGGGTTCCTCGTCACGATGCGCGCGCGTGTCCCACCGGTCGCCGGTCATGTCGATCCCGCCGCAAAAGGCGAAGCAATCGTCGATCACGACGATCTTCTGATGATGCGACCCGCCAGTGGGGTGATGAGCGTCCAGCTTCACATGGATGCGCGGATGGATGGCCCATTTGGCCACGGTGAAGATGGTCTTGCCGCGGAACAGCGAGCCAATGGCGCCGAGATCCCAGCGTAGCAGATAGACTTCGAGCTCGGGATTGGTCTCGACCAGCCAGTATATGAGATCGCCGATGGTGGTCGGTTCCGGACCATCGGATTGCCCGTCTTCCCGGTGCGCCAGTTCGATCCGCGCATCGAAATCCCAGCCGACCAGCATGATGCGCTTGCGGGCGCGGATCATGGCCTGCCGCGCGAACCGGAAATAGTCTTCCGCGTCGACGATCACGCAGGCTTTCGCGGCCTTGGCGGCGCGCCAGTAATTGCCCTTCATGCCGGCGCGCTCCCCGCGGCCCCCGCCTCAACGTGTTGGCGAGAGTGGGGCTGTAGGCGGCCTGCTTCGATCATGCTTTCCCCGTTTTAATCGCCATCGGAACCCTGAGGCGTAACGGCTATCATTACGGTTGCAACGCAAAAGCGTGCCCGGAGCCTTCCCACTTTTCGCGGGGATCTGTGCCCGATGGCTCGCGGGGCGCAGAAGTCTGTCCGCCGCGCCGGCGACTCGGCTCGTCCCTGCAACGTTGCTGCTGCGGAACCGCACGCCTAGCCAATGCGAGCCCAGTTTCCGGAGTTTTCAAGATGATGACCGTTCGCACCGTTCTGATATCCTGCACAGCGCTTGCGCTGGCGGGTCTTGCTGTCCCCGCGCAGGCAGAAGGGCTTGGGGCGGAGGGCAATTATGCCCGCGCCAATGGGCGCTGGGGTGCCGAATTGGGTGCTGGTTATGCGGTGGACTTTGCAGGCTTCAGCCTCACGCCGGGCGCCGGGGTCTATCTGCGCGATGGCGGCACGGCAGCCTATGGCCGGGTGGAAGCGGCATACCAGATCCCCATGTCCCTGCGCATCGGCATCGGCGCGCGGATCAGCGGCGAGGAGCCGCGCGTCTATGGCACCGTCGCCATGCCGGTGCTGCCCCGGGTTGCCGTGAAGGGCAATGTCGGGGACCGTTATGTGTCCGTGGGGCTAACGGTCGGCTACTGAGCGTCGACGATGGCGGTTGGCTGACAGCCGAAAGTCGCGCAGAGAGGCGACATGCCGACCATCTTCAGCCATGCCGCCATATCCCTATTCACCGGCGGTGCGCTGGGCCGGCGCCGGATTGCGCCAGCCCTTGCGATCATCGGGGGTGCGCTCGCTGCCCTGCCGGACCTCGATGTGATCGGCTTTCCCCTCGGCATCGGCTATGCCAGCAAATGGGGGCATCGAGGCTTTACCCATTCGCTGGCGTTTGCATTCGGCGTGGTCGGCCTGATCGCGCTGGTCTGGCCGCGCGCGCGACGTCCAGCGGCCTTTGCCTTTCTGTTCGCCTGCGCAGTGTCCCATCCTCTGCTCGATATGCTGACCGACGGAGGGCAGGGCGTGATGCTGTTATGGCCGTTCGACCATCAGCGGCTGTTCCTCGACTGGCAGCCGATCCGCGTCTCTCCGATCGGCGCGCGCTTTTTTTCGGCACGCGGGCTGGAGACGGTCTACTCCGAACTGCTGCTGATCTGGCTGCCCGGACTGGCGATGATGACCGCCGCGTGGCTTTGGCGCCGCTGGCGCCGCCTCAAAGCAAAGTCGTCCCACAAGCGCCCATAAAGAAAGGCCCGCGCCGATGGCTCGGGCGGGCCTGTTTCTTTGGGAAGCGCGGAAGAGAGCCCGCGCTGCCTCAGAAGCGCTGTTGGCGCTCGTAAAGCGACTTGTAATGCTGGATCCGCGTGACCCGCAGCCCCGGCATGCCGGACCGGTCCACCGCGCGCTGCCAGCTGGCGAATTCCTCGAGCGTCAGATCGTAACGCGCACAGGCTTCGTCCACTGTCAGCAGGCCGCCATTGACGGCCGCCACGACTTCCGCCTTGCGCCGAACGACCCAACGCGTGGTCGATGGCGGCGGCAGCGAGTCAAGCGTCAGCGGCTCACCGAGAGGGCCGACGACTTGAGCAGGGCGAATCTTCTGGTTCTCGATCATTCTTTCCTCATTCACCGACGGGGATCGGTCTGACACGGTCTTCTTGCTCATGATGTTGACCCCAAAGCTTTTCACTCCGGCTAACCGCCAGAGTGAACGGCGCCTTCACCATTGGTCCCCACCGCCATGAATGCCGCCACGGATGCATTGAACGATCCCGCCGCGCGTCTCAGCGTTGCGGGGCTCGGTGTGTTCGATGCAAAGATCAGGCTCAGCCGTGACGGCTCATCCGCAAGCACGACCGGAAGATCGGCTTCACGAATGGCCCGGGCCGTCGGTGTCGTATCCTGGCGCGCGGCGTGAACCGTGAGCAGCAGGCGCAGATCCGGAATCCGGGGGCTGCGTCCACTTGCCAGGGCGACAGGCAAGGCCTGATCATCGAGGTTGGCACTTATGTCCATGGCCACCCTGCTAGCAGCCAAAAGATAAGCGCTCGTAAAGGCCGTGGTGACAGGTTGTTAGGTGAGATTACCGGTGCATAGACCGCGACGGACGGTCTTTACTCGCTGGTCACCGGTTGCGGGTGCTGGTCGCTTCGCCCCAATGCGCTTATATGGTGCCAATGGACGGACTTTTTCAGCTTCCAACGCCTCTGCAGGGCAAGCGCATCGTCGTTGCCATGTCCGGCGGCGTGGATTCCAGCGTCGTCGCGGCGCTGGCCGCACGCTCGGGCGCGGAAACGATCGGCATCACGCTGCAGCTATACGATCATGGCGCCGCCGTGGGGCGGACGGGAAGCTGCTGCGCCGGGCAGGATATTCGCGATGCGCGGGCGGTCGCGGACAAGCTCGGCATCGCGCATTATGTCTTCGATTATGAAAGCCGCTTCCGCGAAAGCGTGATGGACCGCTTCGCTGATGAGTATCTGGCCGGCCGCACGCCGATTCCGTGTGTCCGCTGCAATATGGGCGTCAAGTTCACCGACCTGTTCGCGCTGGCCCGCGATCTGGGTGCTGATTGCCTGGCCACCGGCCATTATGTCCGGCGCGTTGAAGGCCCGGCCGGGGCTGAGTTGCATCGCGCTGTCGATCCGGCGCGGGACCAGAGCTATTTTCTGTTCGCCACGACGCAGGATCAGCTCGATTATCTGCGCTTTCCCCTCGGCGGCATGGAAAAGCCGGTCGTCCGGCAGATCGCGGCAGAACTGGGGCTGGGCGTCGCGCTCAAGCCGGACAGTCAGGACATCTGCTTCGTGCCGGATGGCGACTATGCCGGCGTGGTGCGGAAAATCCGGCCCGAAGCCGATGATGCGGGGGAGATCGTCCATATCGATGGCCGCGTGCTGGGGCCGCACAAGGGCCTGATCCATTATACAGTCGGCCAGCGGCGTGGGCTGGAGATCGGCGGCCTCGCAGAACCGCTCTATGTCGTGCGGCTTGATGCAGCGCAGCGCCGGGTGATCGTCGGGCCGAAGGCGGCACTGGCCGTGCGCGCCGCGCGCCTTGACGAGATCAACTGGCTCGGCGGGACGTTCCGTGGAAGCTTGAGCGCCAAGGTGCGGTCCATGGCCCGTCCCGTTCCCGCCCGCCTGGATGGCGACCGGCTGATCTTCGAGAGCGAAGAATTTGGCGTGGCGCCGGGTCAGGCGGCAGTGCTCTACGATGGCGACCGAGTGCTCGGTGGCGGCTGGATCGCGGAAACGGAAGGCGCGGAGATGGCCATCGCATAAGGGCCGCGAGCCCTACCGTGAAACAAAACGTCAACTCCCATGGCTTAGAGGTGAGTGGCGGCTTGCGGAGTGCGTCCATGGCAATTTTGAAGAGGATCAAGGGTCGGGCGAATCGGATCGCAAGGAACCTTTCGGGTCGGTTGGTGGATGTTTTCCACGATCGGGCGATCGATCCCAAAATCGCCCGCTTTCGGGCTTCCGAGCACTTCCAGTCCATGCCGAGCCTGCGGGTTCTCGTGGTCGGCGTTCAATCGAACCGCTCGCCGCAATCGCTCGGCGAAATCTATGGCCGGATGCAGAGCGAGCGCCACCGCATCACCTTTGACAGCAAGGGCGTCGATAATCTCGGCAAGCTGGACAACACCAACGTCCTCCTCGCGCGGCATGATCTCAACGCGTTCGACTGGGTGGTGATGACCGATGACGATATCGAACTGCCCGACCAGTTCATGGACACCTTCCTGGCGCTCGCCGAATATGCCGAGCTGAAGATCTGCGGTCCCGCGCAGCGCGGCTATTCTTATTGGAGCCGCGAGATCATGCGCCGTCGCAAGGGCGCGCTGGTGCGCGAGACGAACTTTGCGGAGGTCGGCCCGCTGGTCGCCTTCCGCCGCGAGGTGTTCGACATCGTCTTTCCCTTCCCCTCGCTGAAATACGGTTGGGGCGTCAACACCGTCTGGCCGGTGCTTGCGGAGAAGGAAGGCTGGAAGACCGGGGTCGTCGACGGCACGGCGCTCCGGCACACCAAACCCATCGGCGCGACCTATGATTTCCGCGAGGCGGCGCGCGAAGCGGAAGAGTATATGAACCGCTTCGGCATCGTCACCGGCGTGCATGTGCTGCATACCTACCGGACATTTTACGAGGCGGGCTGACGATCCTGTGCGCTTTGCCGTGAATAAAACGTCAACTCCCATGTCGTAGGGCGAGTGACGGTTTGCGGGAGTGCGTTCATGGCAATTTTGAAAAGGATCAAGGGTCGGGCGAGTCGAACCGCGAGGAATCTCTCAGGCCGGGTGGTGGACGTTTTCCACGATCGCGCCATCGATCCCAAAATTGCCCGCTTTCGGGCTTCCCAGCACTTCCAGTCCATGCCGAGCTTGCGGGTTCTCGTGGTTGGCGTTCAATCGAACCGCTCGCCGCAATCGCTGGGCGAAATCTATGCTCGGATGCAGAGCGAGCGACACCGCATCACCTTTGCCAGCAAGGGCGTCGATAATCTCGGCAAGCTGGACAACACCAACGTCCTCCTGGCGCGGCATGACCTTAGCGAATTCGACTGGGTGGTAATGACCGACGACGATGTCGAACTGCCCGACCAGTTCATGGACACTTTCCTTGCGCTCGCCGAATATGCCGAGCTGAAGATCTGCGGCCCCGCGCAGCGCGCCTACTCTTATTGGGGGTGGGACATCATGCGGCGGCGCAAGGGCGTGTTGGTGCGTGAGACGAACTTTACGGAGGTCGGCCCTTTGGTCGCCTTTCGCCGCGAAGTGTTCGACATCGTCTTTCCCTTCCCCTCGCTGAAATATGGCTGGGGGTTGGACCCGGTGTGGCCGGTGCTCGCGGAGAAAGAAGGCTGGAAGACGGGCGTCGTCGACGGAACGGCGCTCCGACACACCAAGCCCATCGGCGCGACCTATGATTTCCGCGAGGCGGCGCGCGAGGCGGAAGAGTATATGAACCGCTTCGGCATCGTTACCGGCGTGCATGAGCTGCATACCTACCGGACATTTTGCGAGGCCGACTGACGATCTAGCGGGCCCGTCCCTCGCCGGCTAGTTAATCACCGGGATGAGGTCGTCCTCATTGGAGGCGGGCGTGTCGGCCACTTCACCGATTCGCAGCATGGCGAAGATGATGCAGCTCAGCACCGTCATCGCGATCAGGATGACCATCAGCCAGGCAAGGCCGCTCGCGCCATAGATCCACGCATAAAGGCTGGCGCCCAGCGCGACCGGCAGGTTGGACAGCGAATTATAGATCGTGAACTGGGTGGCGCCGACCCGCTTGTCGGACAGGCGCATCCGCAGCGGGTTGGAGCTGATCGACGTCAGAATGTCCGTCGCCTCGCGCCCGATGGAGAGCAGCACGAAGACGGTGCCGATCATCGCGACCTCCGGCGAGACCAGGAAGACCAGCGACATGACCGCATAGCCGGCATAGGTGATGACCGTGGCGCGGCGCGGGCCGATCTTCCCGACGAGGAGGGAGCCGACGCCCATGCAGGAGATGGACACCAGCAGGCCGACCGTGGCGACCATCCCCGAATAGCTGCTGGTGCTGAAATTCGCCTGTGTCGTCGCGAAGACCGGCCAGAAGGCGGTGAACGCCCCGCCCACCGCGCGGCCGAGCACGCTGGCGGCGAGCAGCACCAGACTGTCGCGCTTGATCATCGAGCGGAAGGTGATGGCGAGGATGCGCAGCCAAGGCAGGCCGTGGGCGCTCAGCGCTTCGGCCGAGGCCCGGCCTTTTGTCCAAGGCAGCAGCTTCTCGCCCGGCCGCTCGCGCAGCACAAGAGCGAGCAGCAGGAAGCCGGCATTGAAGGGAAGGAAGGCGGCAAAGGCGATCGCCGCGCTATAATGCTGGAGCAGATAGCCCCCCATCGCGCCACCAATGGCCATGCCCAGCGCCTGCCCGCCGAACATGAAGGCGCTGGCCGTTCCCTGCTCTTCATCCGGGAGGATATCGACCGCGAGGCCATCGACCGCCACGTCCTGAATGGCGCCGCCGGAGAAGATCAGCACGCCGAGCACGGTGATGAGGCCGAGATCCTGCGGCTCCGGCGCAGCAATCGCGGCGACGGTGAGGCCGATCAGAATGACGGCCTGCGACCCGATCAGCCAGGCGCGCCGCCGCCCCATCGGCAGATAGGCATAACGATCCATGAGCGCCGCACCGATGAACTTGAAGCTCCACGGCAGATAGGCGGTCGCCACCAGCGAGGCGATGGCGGCAGGCGGCATCTGGTTGGAGGCAAGCCAGGCTGCCACCGCGGTCAGGAAAAGCCCGAGCGGAAGCCCCTGCGCCACATAGAAGGTCATCATGCTGCCGATGCGCAGCCGCTTGCTCTCGCTCAATATCAGGCTGATGACGCGTCCCCTGCGGCTTGATTGTCCGGCCGCTCAGGATGCTAGAGACTCATCGGCAAAGTGCAATGGCCTGGCTGACGACCCTGCCGGGAGGGCGCGGTCAGCGCGTGGGGCGCGACATGACCTGCGCATTGCCGTCCGGCTGGACCATGATGAGATGAGCATCGCCCTGATCGCACTGGGCGCGCCAGGTGGGCACGCCGCCTTCCGGCTCAAGCCGCTCGACCTTCGTGACGTCGCGGCAGGAAATATCGGCATCGCGAATGGCGCGCAGGAAGACCGCCTGCTGCTGCGTTTCGGAGAGATTTTCGATGGCCGCGACATGGTCGATCGCGTTGGCGGCGTTGTCCATCGCATTGCTGGCCAGCGCGGCATTGTTGGCTGCGCTTGCGCTATTCTCTTGGCTGGCGCCGCCGCCACAGGCAGCGAGCGAGAGCGTGGCCAGGCCGATCAGGAAAACACGCATGGGTCTATCTCCGGGGCGTTCTTGCTGGGGCGGGCATGATAGGCCGGCGCGGCCGCGATTGCGACCTTTATCGCCGGCTTATGCCGCGCTCAGCGCGCGAAGAGCGCCTTGAGCCACTTGTCGAGCACCGGCGTGGCGGGATAATCCGGGTCGCCCAGCCGGCGATTGATTTCCATGTGGCCCTGCAGGCCTTTGCCCTCGAACCGGTCGACCTGCACCGGCGTTCCGGCCTTTCGCAGAGCCTCGGCCAGCGCGCGGGCCTGCGCGGTGCCATCCTCGCGGTCGACATGGAAGATGAGGAAGGCCGGCGCATTGGGCGCAGCGGCGTGCAGCGTCGGAGATAGAGCCCGCTGCCGGGCCGGATCGTTGCCGAAGGCCTCTGTGTAGGTCTTGCCCATGATGCGCGGCCCGGACTTCATTTGGGCCGGCACGTCATATGCGGCGCCATCCAGCGCCACGATGCCGGCGGCGGCATCTGGTGCCAGACCGGCCTCGCGCAGATAGCGCGGGTCCGTGCCCACCAATGCGACGAGATGCGCGCCCGCGCTATGCCCCATCAGCACGATCCGCCGGGGGTCGATGTTCAGCTTGTCCGCGTTGGCGATGACATAGGCGAGTGCGCTGGCCACATCCGCCGCTTGCTGCTCGACCGTCGCCTGCGGCACCAGCCGGTAGTCGATGGAGGCGAGCGCATAGCCCTGCGCCGTCAGATGCGCGACCTTGCGCTGGCCCGTGGCATTGGTTTTGTTGCCATGCTGCCATCCGCCGCCATGCACGAAGATGACGAGTGGCACCGGCGCGGACGTCTGCCCAACAGCGGGCCAGAAGGCGAGGGTCTGCGCCGGATCGCGCCCATAGGCCATCTCGCGCCCGTCCACCGTCTTGTCGGCTGCGATATCCTGCTGCATCCGCCCGGCCATGCGCTCGCGGATGCGGTCGCGCAGGCTTGCATCGGCGGGCAGGCTGGTGACGCCGACCGTGGCCACGATTGCGGCGATGAGCGTGACGCGAGGTAAATGGAAGCGAATCATGAGCCTGACTTTCAAAAATGCCAGGCCTTTTGATCGGGAACTTTGCCTTACAATGCGATGAACGGATGTTCGCTATGGGTGAATTGCCCGATCTCCTGCCATGCCTGCTCGCCGCACCTGCCTTGACGGGAGGTCCGTCGAGCGGCTAACGGGCGCCCCGGACCGGGTGCGATGGCGCGCCCGCTTTGATCCAGTCCGACCACCGAGTCCTGTCGAAGGGTGGTCGCGATCCGCCCGGCAGGCGGAGACGTGTATCCATGGCAAATGTAACCGTGATCGGCGCCCAATGGGGCGATGAAGGCAAAGGCAAGATTGTCGATTGGCTGGCCAGCCGCGCCGATTGCGTCGTGCGCTTCCAGGGCGGTCACAATGCCGGGCACACGCTCGTCGTCGGCGAGCAGGTCTACAAGATCAGTCTCGTGCCCTCCGGCATCGTCACTGGCACGCTCTCCATCATCGGCAATGGCGTGGTGCTCGATCCCTGGGCGCTCAAGGCCGAGATCGAGAAGCTGCAGGGACAGGGCGTGCATGTGACGCGCGACAATTTCGCCGTCGCCGACAATTGCCCGCTCATCCTGCCGATCCACCGTGATCTCGATGGCCTGCGCGAGACGGCCGCCGGCAAGGGCAAGATCGGCACCACGGGCCGTGGCATCGGCCCGGCTTATGAAGACAAGGTCGGCCGCCGTGCGATCCGGGTCTGCGATCTCGCTCATCTTGATTCGCTGGAGCCGCAGCTCGATCGGCTCTGCGCCCATCATGATGCGCTGCGCGCCGGCTTTGGCGAGCCGCCCATCGATCGGGCCAAGCTGATCGCCGATCTGCGCGAGATCGCGCCGTTCGTGCTGCAGTTCGCCGAGCCGGTGTGGAAGCGCCTGCGCGATGTGCGCAAGGGCGGCAAGCGCATCCTGTTCGAGGGCGCGCAAGGCGTTCTGCTCGACGTGGACCACGGCACCTACCCGTTCGTCACCAGCTCCAACACGGTGAGCGGTACGGTCGCCTCGGGCTCCGGCATGGGGCCGAACGCGGCGGGCTTCGTGCTGGGGATCGTGAAGGCCTACACTACCCGCGTCGGTTCCGGCCCGTTCCCCACCGAGCTGGAGGACGAAACCGGCGAACGCCTCGGCCAGCGCGGCCATGAATTTGGCACCGTCACGGCCCGCAAGCGCCGCTGCGGCTGGTTCGACGCGGTGCTGGTCCGCCAGACCTGCGCGCTTTCGGGCGTCACGGGCATTGCCCTCACCAAGATCGACGTGCTCGACGGGTTCGAGACGATCAAGATCTGCACCGGCTACAGGCTGAATGGCGAAATCATCGATTATTTGCCTGCGCACGCGGCCGATCAGGCCGCAGTCGAGCCGGTGTATGAGGAAATGGACGGCTGGGAAGGCACCACCGTCGGCGCGCGCTCCTGGGCGGACCTGCCTGCGCAGGCCATCAAATATATCCGCCGCATCGAAGAGCTGATCGAATGCCCGGTCGCCAGCGTCTCAACCTCGCCACAGCGTGAGGACACGATCCTGGTGCGCGATCCGTTCGAGGATTGAAAATTAACCCGTTAGCGCGTGGGTAGAGGTTCCCAGTGGTTAGGGGGCCTCTACACATCCGTTCGCCCTGAGCTTGTCGAAGGGCTGTTCTTCCGGCCTTTGGCGAGGCGGGCGATTGTCTCCCAATCGCCACGAATGAGAGCCATCTTCTTCGTCCGAGACCAGCCCTTAAGTTTACGTTCCATTTCCAGCGCCTCAATCCGGGTTGAGAACTGCTCAGACCAGACGAGCTTCAACGGTCGCCGGTCTCGGGTAAACCCAGCAATTTCGCCGGCCTGGTGCTGATTGATGCGGTGCTCAATATCATCGGTATGGCCCACATAAAATGCGCCGCCATAACAATGCAGCATGTAAACCCAGAACGACATAGCCTTATGATGAAGGAAGGACAGCCCTTCGACAAGCTCAGGGCGAACGGTTATGCTGCCTGTTTATGCTAGCCCTCAGAAGAGCAGGTAGAGCAGGATGATGATGGGAATCGGGATCCCGATCAGCCACAGCAAGATACCTTTACCCATGTCATCAGTCTCCTTCTTGTCTCTTTGACCAATGCCTCGGGCGCCAATCCGTTGCCTTGAGGAGCGAATGCGGCCCGCAATTGCAGTTTCGCGCGTGAGGGCCTAAAGCGCGCCGGCTATGAGCCGCTCCATCACATTCGCCATTCCCAAGGGACGCATTCTCGAAGAGGCCCTGCCGCTGCTGGCGCGCGCGGGCATCGAGCCCGAGGCGGAGTTCCATAAGAAGGAAAGCCGGGCGCTGCGGTTCGCGACCAATGTCGAGGGCCTGTCCATCATCCGCGTGCGCGCGTTCGATGTGGCGACCTTCGTCGCGCATGGCGCGGCGCAGGTCGGCATCGTGGGATCGGACGTGATCGCCGAGTTCGGCTATTCCGAGCTTTATGCGCCGGTCGATCTCGATATTGGCCATTGCCGCCTGTCTGTCGCCGAGCCGGCCGATGCGGTGCCCGAGGTGCTCGGGGCGGCCAGCCATGTCCGCGTCGCGACCAAATATCCGCATCTCACCCGCGCGCATTATGAGGCGCTGGGGGTGCAGGCCGAGTGCGTGAAGCTGAATGGCGCGATGGAACTGGCGCCCTCGCTCGGGCTGGCGCGGCGGATCGTCGATCTCGTCTCGTCCGGCGCGACGCTGAAGGCCAATGGCCTCGTTGAAACCGCGAAGATCATGGACATTTCCGCGCGACTCATCGTCAACCGGGCGGCGATGAAGATGCGCGCTGCCGAGCTGGTGCCAATGGTCGAGCGCTTCCGCGCTGCCGTGGAGGCCAGCCGTGCCGCTTGAGCTGGATGCCCGTGATGCGGGGTTCGCTGCGCAGTTCGAGGCGCTGGTCAACGCCCGGCGCGAGGCGGATGAGGATGTCGCACAGGCTGTGCGCGATATCGTCCGGCGCGTGCGGGCCGAGGGGGACTCCGCGCTGGCCGACCTGACCGCGCGGTTCGACCGTTTCGATCTCGATGCGCAGGGTTGGTCGATCAGCGCCGAACAATGCGCCCAGGCCTATGCGCAGATCGATGCGCCGCTGCGCGATGCGCTCAATCTCGCCGCTGAGCGGATCGCCACCTATCACGCAAAGCAGAAGCCGGAAGATGCCGGCTGGACCGACGAGGCCGGCGTGCGGCTCGGCGCGCGGTGGAACGCCGTGGAAGCGGCGGGCATCTACGTGCCGGGCGGGCTGGCTGCCTATCCCAGCTCGCTGCTGATGAATGCCATTCCGGCCAAGGTCGCCGGGGTCGAGCGCATCGTGATGATGTCGCCCACGCCGGGCGGGCAGCTCAATCCCGCCGTGCTGGCGGCAGCGCATATTGCGGGCGTGAGCGAAATCTGGCGCGTCGGCGGTGCGCAGGCGGTGGCGGCGCTGGCTTATGGCACGGCGCGGATCAAGCCGGTGGACGTCATCGTCGGGCCGGGCAATGCCTGGGTCGCAGAAGCCAAGAGGCAGGTTTACGGCGTGGTCGGCATCGACATGGTAGCAGGGCCGAGCGAGATCGTGGTCGTCGCGGACGGCAAGAACGATCCCGAATGGATCGCCGCCGATCTGCTCAGCCAGTCCGAGCATGACGAGACCAGCCAGTCGATCCTGTTCACCGATGATGCGGCCTTTGCAAAGGCCGTGGCTGCGTCGGTCGAGGGCTGGCTCAATCGGCTCGAAACCGGCGCTCGCGCGCGGGTGAGCTGGACCAACAATGGCGCGATCATCCTAGTGCCGGACCTTGAGGCCGCGCTGCCGCTGGTCGACCGGCTGGCGCCCGAGCATCTCGAACTGGCCGTGGACGATCCGCAGCCGCTGTTCGACAAGGTGCGCCACGCCGGATCGGTGTTCATGGGCCGGATGACGCCCGAGGCGATCGGCGATTATGTCGCGGGGCCGAACCATGTGCTGCCGACCGGGCGGCGCGCGCGCTTCTCCTCCGGCCTCTCCGTGCTGGACTTCATGAAGCGCACGAGCTTCCTCCAACTCGACGCGCGCGCCATCGGCGCCATCGGCCCTGCGGCGCTGGCGCTGGCGCAGGCGGAAGGGCTGCCGGCCCACGCGGCCAGCGTGGCGGTGCGGCTGAAATAGACAGACCCTGTGCAGCGGTGCGCGGAACGGGATGGTGAAATCCCGTATCCATCGCGCGCCCGAACCGATATGAAGGACGCAATGAAGCCAACGAAATCAAAGTCCCGCTCTGCGGCGCGGCTGGCGGCCGTGCAGGCGCTCTACCAGCAGGAAATGGAAAGCACGCCGCTGCCGCTGCTGCTCCATGAGTTCCATCAGCACCGCCTCGGCGCTACCATTGAGGACGTGACCTATCACCCGGCCGAACAGGCCTTCTTCGATGATGTGGTGAAGGGCGTGGACGCGCGCCGCGACGAGATCGACCAGCATATCATCGACCGGCTGGCCAAGGGCTGGTCGATGGAGCGCCTCGACAAGCCGATGCGGCAGATCCTGCGCGCCGGCACCTATGAGCTGCTGGCCCGCGCCGACGTGCCCACGGCGAGCGTCATCAGCGAATATGTCGATGTCGCTCACGCCTTCTACGACAAGCGCGAGGCCGGCTTCGTCAACGGCCTGCTCGACGGCATCGCCAAGAGCGTGCGCAGCTAAGATGAGCGCGGAGGCGGACCTTCTCCGCCGTCTGCGCGCCATGGCGAGCGACCTCGCCGCGCGCGGCCTGATGGACGACGTTGCGGTGATGCCCACCATGGGGCAGCAACTCGTCATCACCAGCGACACGATGGTCGAAGGCGTGCATTTCCGCGCCGACGATCCGCCCGAAACCGTCGGCTGGAAGCTGGCGGCGGTCAATCTCTCCGATCTCGCCGCCAAGGGCGCGGTGCCTGTCGCCTGCCTGCTGAACTACGGGCTGACCGGTCAAGCCGGCTGGGACGAGGCGTTTCTGGACGGGCTGGGGCGGGCGTTGCGCAGTTTCGGGATGCACCTCATCGGCGGCGATACCGTAAAGCTGCCGACGGGCGCGCCGCGCGTGCTCAGCCTGACCGCCATGGGCGAGGTGCCGGCGAATGAACAGGTGCCGGCGCGTACCGGCGCGCGACCGGGCGACCGCTTGTTCGTCTCCGGCCCGATCGGCGATGCAGGAGCGGGTCTCGCCTTGCTCGATGAAGGGCTGAAGGAGCCGGCGGAACTGATCCGTGCCTATCGGGTACCAACGCCGCATATCACGCTCGGGCAGACGCTCTCGTCGCAGGCGCATGCGATGATGGACGTCTCCGACGGGTTGCTGATCGATGCGCAGCGCATGGCGCTGGCCAGCGATTGCGCGGTGGAGATCAATCAGGTGCCGCTGTCCGATGCCTATGTGTCGCTGCGCGGGAACGGCATCGAGGCGCGGCTGGCTGCTGCGACGCACGGCGATGATTATGTGCTGCTCGTTGCCTTGCCCGGCACGCTGGCGTCGCCCCGCGGGCTGCTGGAGGTCGGGCGGTTCAAGCACGGCGAGGGGTTGACGGTGCGCCTTGATGGCAAGGCAGTGCCGTTGCCGGCGCGGCTGGGTTACGAGCACGGCTAGGGATCGACGGTCGCTCTTGCCTCCGTTCGTGCTGAGTAGGCTCTGAGTAGCGCCGTGGCGCGTATCGAAGCGCCGTATCGAAGCATCGCGCCCTGAGCAGTCCTTCGATACGCCATTTCGGCAGGCTCAATAACTACTCAGGCCGAACGGATTGGGGAGTGCGGCCGTTGGGCTGATGCAAGGCCGGCGACCTGTTCGTGAGCTGTTACGGCCTTATTCCTGGCCCCGTTCGTGTCGAGCCCTTCGACTGCCCGCAGGGCGGGCGCTCAGGATAAACTTCAGCTGTAAGCTGAAGTCGAGACACCCGGCGCGCGCTTACGCATCGACTTCGCTTGATGCGAACGGGGTGGAGGAACACGGACGGGATGAGTGACGGCACCTGCTGATCCCACCCCCTTCCGTTTAACCGCTTGACGGCACGGGAGAGCGCTTTACCTTCCGCTCCAAAGCCGAACATGGGCGGTCAACGCCCGGGCACCGTCACAGGGGAGAACGCGATATGACCTCGGTCTTGATCGCCATTGGTTGCGGCCTGCTTGCCGTGATCTATGGTCTGGTGACCAGTCGCCAGGTGCTGAGCGCGCCGGCCGGTAGTGCCAGGATGCAGGAAATTGCGGGTGCCATTCAGGAAGGCGCCAAAGCCTATCTCGGACGACAATATACCACCATCGCTATCGTCGGCGTCATCGTCGCCATCATTCTCTTCTTCACGCTCGGTCTGCTCTCCACGGTCTCGTTCCTGATCGGTGCGGTGCTCTCGGGGGTCGCCGGCTATGTCGGCATGAATATTTCCGTGCGGGCCAACGTCCGCACCGCGCAGGCTGCGAGCGAATCCCTGCAGGGCGGGCTGACGCTGGCTTTCCGGTCCGGCGCGGTTACCGGAATGCTGGTTGCCGGTCTCGGCCTGCTCTCGATCGCCGGGACGTTCTGGTATCTGACCGGGCCGGGCGGCCTCGCGCCCAATGATCGCTCGATCATCGCCGCGCTGACGGCGCTGGCTTTTGGCGCCTCGCTCATCTCCATCTTCGCGCGGCTGGGGGGCGGCATCTTCACCAAGGCCGCCGATGTTGGCGCCGATCTCGTCGGCAAGGTCGAGGCCGGCATCCCAGAGGACGATCCGCGCAATCCGGCGGTCATTGCGGACAATGTCGGCGACAATGTCGGCGACTGCGCCGGCATGGCGGCCGACCTGTTCGAGACCTATGTGGTGACGCTCGGCCTCACCATGGTTTCCATCGCGCTGCTGGTCGATGCGCCCTCCGCGCAACTCATGGCGCTGATGTCACTGCCGCTGGTGGTCGGCGGCATCTGCATCATCACCTCGATCATCGGCACCTATTTCGTGCGGCTGGGCAAGTCGCAGAACATCATGGGCGCGCTCTACAAGGGCTTCTGGGTGACGGCGGGCCTCTCGGTGCTCGGCATCTATTATGTCACCAACCGCGTGCTGGGCGACATGGATGTCGCGATCGGCGCGGGGCTGGATGGCACCGGCGGCTATACCGGCATGGCGCTGTTCTGGTGCATGCTGATCGGCCTGATCGTCACCGGCCTGCTGGTGTGGATCACCGAATATTACACCGGCACCAATTATCGACCGGTCAAGTCCATCGCCAAGGCAAGCGTCACCGGTCATGGCACCAATGTGATCCAGGGCCTCGCAATCAGCCTGGAATCGACGGCGCTGCCGACGTTGGTCATCACCATCGCGGTGATCGCGACCTATCAGATCGCCGGGATCATTGGCGTGGCCTTCGCGGCCACATCGTTGCTCGCGCTGGCCGGCATGGTCGTCGCGCTCGATGCTTATGGTCCGGTGACCGACAATGCCGGCGGCATCGCGGAAATGGCGGGCCTGCCCGATGATGTGCGCCACCGCACCGATGCGCTCGATGCCGTGGGTAACACCACCAAGGCGGTGACCAAGGGCTATGCCATCGGTTCGGCGGCGTTGGCGGCGCTGGTGCTGTTCGGGGCGTACACGGCGGATCTGGAAATCTACTTCCCGGACATCGCGGTCGATTTCTCGCTGAGCAATCCCTACGTCATCGTGGGTCTGCTGCTGGGGGCGCTGCTGCCCTATCTCTTCGGTGCATTCGGCATGACTGCCGTGGGCCGGGCAGCGGGCGCGGTGGTCGAGGATGTGCGTGAGCAGTTCCGCAGCGATTCGGGCATCATGGCGGGCACGTCCCGACCCAATTATGCCCGCACCGTGGACATCGTGACCAAGGCGGCGATCAAGGAAATGATCATTCCCTCGCTGCTGCCGGTGCTGACGCCCATTGCGGTCTACTTCATCATCACCGCCGTGGCCGGGCAGGCGCAGGGCTTTGCTTCACTGGGCGCGCTGCTGCTCGGTGTCATCGTTTCCGGCCTGTTCGTCGCTATCTCGATGACCAGTGGCGGCGGCGCCTGGGATAATGCCAAGAAGTATATCGAGGACGGCCATCATGGCGGCAAGGGCTCCGAGGCCCACAAGGCTGCCGTGACTGGCGACACGGTCGGCGATCCCTACAAGGATACGGCCGGCCCGGCGGTCAACCCGATGATTAAGATCACCAATATCGTGGCGCTGCTTCTGCTCGCCGCACTGGCGCACGGGGCGATGTAAAGATCCCGGCGCACAATCCCGGAAACGGGAGAGGAGGAAAGCCCGTCCGGATCCTGTCCGGGCGGGCTTTTCACGTCTTGGCCTATGGGCCCTCTCCGCGATGCTGGCGAGCCGGAGGCGCCGACGCTATAGCGCCGGCCATGTCTTCTGCGCTTGCCTCCTTCCAGTCCCAGCTTGATGCGCTGGAGCGTCGCGCCCGCCGGCGGCGCCTCATGCCGCGCGCAGGCCATGATTTTGCATCTAACGACTATCTCGGCCTTGCCGGCGACCCGGCGATTGCCGCTGCGGTGGCTGATGCGCTGGCGCGGGGTGTGCCGGTCGGCTCGGGCGGGTCGCGGCTGCTGCGCGGCAATGCGCCTGAGCATGAGGCGCTGGAGGCGCAGGCCGCGCAGATGTTCGGCAGCGAAGCAGCTTTGTTTCTAGCCAATGGCTTTGCCGCGAACATCGCCATTCTTGCCGGCCTGCCGGGGCCAGGCGATCTTGTCGTCGCGGATGCGCTCATTCACGCCAGCGCCCATGACGGGATGAAGCTCGGCAAGGCCGGCTCCGTGCTGGCGCAGCATAATGATGCCGACGCCTTTGCCGACGCCATTGCCGGCTGGCGGCGCGAGGGTGGCACGGGGCGGGTGTGGATCGTCGCCGAAACGCTCTATTCCATGGACGGTGACAGGGCCCCGGTCGATGACCTTGCTGCCGTCGCTGCGCGGCATGATGCGATGCTGGTGCTGGACGAGGCGCACGCCACCGCCGTTCACGGGCCGGGCGGGCGGGGCCTGAGCGCGCATCTTGAGCCGGCGGAAAATGTCATTGCGCTCCACACCTGCGGCAAGGGGCTGGGCGCGGAGGGGGCGCTGGTGACGGCCACGCGGCCGATCATCGATCTGCTGGTCAATCGCGGGCGCAGCTTCGTCTTCTCGACGGCGCCTTCGCCGCTGATGGCGGTTGCGGTGCAGGCCGCGCTGGCGTGCAGTCTGGAAGGCGACGATCTGCGCGCGCGCCTGAGCGATCTGATCGATCATGCTGCGCAGCATTTATGCGCGCCGCTGGGGCTTCCCGCGCCTGCCAGCCAGGTCCTGCCGATCGTGCTGGGGGACGATGCGCGGACGATGCAGGTTGCGGCCTTGCTGCAGCAGGCCGGGTTCGATGTGCGCGGTATCCGCCCGCCCACGGTGCCGCGCGGCACCGCGCGCCTGCGCCTGTCGCTCACGCTGAATGTCGATGAGGAGATCATCGCAGAACTGGGGGAAGCCTTGCAGCAAGCGCTCCGACAGGTGCCGGCATGAGCGGCGCCCTCATTGTGTCGGGCACCGATACCGGCATCGGCAAGACGGTGGTTGCGGCCGGCCTCGCTGCTGCTCTCGGCGCCTCCTACTGGAAGCCGATCCAGGCCGGCACGGCCGATGGCACGGACAGTGCGGATGCCGTGGCGCTCGGCGTCGCGCCGGATCGATGCCTGCCGGAGGCGTATCGATTGGCGCTCCCGGCCTCGCCGCATCTGGCCGCCGAGCGGGAAGGGCTCGTGCTGGCCCCATCCCGTCTGGCGCTCCCGCCCGCGCGTCCGCTGATCGTGGAGGGCGCCGGCGGCTTGATGGTGCCCGTCCGCCGCGATCCGCCGATGTTGATGATCGACCTGTTCGCGGGCTGGGGCGCGCCGGTGTTGCTCGTCGCGCGGACGGGGCTGGGCACGATCAACCATAGCCTGCTGAGCATCGAAGCTTTGAAGGGGCGGTCCATCCCCATTGCCGGGCTGATCTTCGTCGGGGAAGCACATCCCGACAATGAGGCGATCGTGCCGGCGCTGACGGGCGTGCGCAGCTTCGGCCGCCTGCCGATGCTGGACCCGCTCGATGCCGCGCATCTGCGGCAGGCGATGCACGCGCATATCGATCTGGCCGGGGTGCGCACGGCGATGGGTGGGCCGTCATGACATCCCCCGTTTGGCATCCCTTCACCCAGCACGGCCTTGGCGAGGCGATCCCGCAGATCGTGTCCGCCTCCGGGGCGTGGCTGACCTGCGATGACGGCCATCGGCTGCTCGACGGCATCTCAAGCTGGTGGGTCATCACCCACGGCCATTGCGAACCGCGCATCGCGGCGGCCATCGCGGCGCAGGCGGGCACGCTCGATCAGATGATCTTCGCGGGCTACACCCACCCGCAGGCGGAGGCGCTGGCCCGGTCGCTGGTGGCGCTGACCCCGCCCGGCCTGGATCATGTATTCTTCTCGGACAGCGGGTCGACGGCCGTCGAGGTGGCGCTCAAAATGGCGCTCGGCCATTGGCACAATCGCGGCGAGGCGCGGCACCGCCTGTTGGTGCTCGAGCATAGCTATCATGGCGATACCATTGGCACGATGTCGGTGGGCGAGCGCGGCGTGTTCAATCGCGCTTATGCGCCGCTGCTGTTCGACGTGGAGACGGTGCCCTTCCCCGCGCAAGGGCACGCGCAGGCCAGTCTCGATGCACTGGAACGGCTGTGCCGGACGGGCGAGAAGCCTGCGGCGTTCATTGTCGAGCCGCTGGTGCTGGGGGCAGGCGGGATGCTCCTTTATCCGCCCGAAACTCTCCGCGCCTTTGCCGAAATTTGTGCGCAGCATGATGTCCTCTTCATCGTGGATGAAGTGATGACCGGCTGGGGCCGCACCGGCACGCTCTTCGCCTGCGAACAGGCCGGCGTGGCGCCGGATATCCTATGCCTGGCGAAGGGGTTCACCGGGGGCGCAGTCCCCTTGGCGGCGACGCTGGCCAGCGCAGCAATTTTCGAATCGCACCGCAGCACGGACCGGGCGGCGATGTTCTTCCACTCATCGAGTTTCACCGCCAACCCCATCTGTTGTGCAGCAGCCCATGCCAATCTGGCGATCTGGCGGGACGAGGATGTGCCGGGGCGCATCGCCGCGCTGGGTTCGGCGCTCGATGAAGGGCTGGCAACGCTCGCCGGCCATGGCCGCCTGCACAACCCCCGGCGGATCGGGGCCATTGCGGCAATCGACATGGTGGTGCCCGATGGCGGCTATCTGTCGGACGTCGCGCCCCGCTTGCGGGCGCATGCGCTAGAGCAGGGCCTCTTGCTTCGGCCGCTCGGCAACACCATTTATCTCATGCCGCCTTATTGCACGACGCCGGCCGAGATTGCGCAGGCTTTCTCCGTCATTGCGGACGCGGTGGACACCCGCCCGAACTGGCACACGCGCTGAAATTCACCGGACGGCTCAATCGCTTCCCAATCCGCGCTTTTGCGGCTATGGGGCGCCATTCGCGAAAAACTGGAAGATTATGGCCAAAGAAGAACTCCTCGAGATGCGCGGGCAGGTGGTTGAGCTGCTGCCCAACGCCATGTTCCGCGTCCGTCTGGAAAATGATCACGAAATCCTCGGTCACACCGCAGGCAAGATGCGCAAGAACCGCATCCGCGTGCTCGTCGGTGACGAAGTGCTGGTCGAGCTGACGCCCTATGACCTGACCAAGGGCCGGATCACCTATCGCTACATGCCCGGCCGCGGCGGCCCCGGCCCCGGCCAGCCCTGATCGGCAGCGCGGTGGCGTCTCCGCCCCGCGATAGCCGGACAGGCGATTCCATGCGCCTCATTCTCGCATCCGCCTCGCCGCGCCGACTGGACCTTCTCGCCCAGATCGGCGTGACGCCCGATGGCGTGGACCCTGCCGACATCGACGAAACGCCGGGCAAGACCGAACTGCCCGCGCCCTATGCCGCGCGCATGGCCGCGCAGAAGGGCGCGGCGGTGGCGGCACGTCATCCCGGCGCGCTGGTGTTGAGCGGCGATACCGTGGTGGCTTGCGGGCGGCGCATTCTGCCCAAGGCGGAGGATGAAGCCACGGCCCGCGCCTGCCTGACGCTCCTTTCCGGCCGGCGTCACCGTGTGCTGAGTGCGGTCACGCTGATCGATGCTGAGGGCAAGGCGCGCCACAAGCTCTCGACCAGCACCGTCACCTTCAAGCGCCTGCATCCGCAGGAGATCGACGCCTATCTCGCCAGCGGCGAGTGGGACGGCAAGGCGGGTGGCTACGCCATTCAGGGACGCGCGGCGGGACTGATTCGCGTCCTCTCCGGCAGCCCCTCCGGCGTGATCGGCCTGCCGCTCCACGAAACGCGCACGCTCCTCCTTTCAGCAGGCTATTCTTGTGACTGATACACCCACGACGCTCCACTGGCTCTATGAAGAGGGCATTGGCGAGGCCCGCGCCGCGCTGGTGAGGGGCGGGCGGATCGTCGAGGCCCAGATCGAGCGGGAAGACAAGCGCGCCCGCGCCGGCGGCATTCATTCGGGGCGGCTGGTGCGCACGCTCATTGCCCGCAAGCGCGGCATCGCGCGGCTGGATAGCGGCGAGATGGTGCTGATCGAGCCGATCCCGCCCAAGGTGGCGGAAGGCGCGCCGGTGCGCGTCGAGATCCTGCGCGAGGCTATCGCCGAGCCGGGGCTGGACGAGGCGCGCGAAAAGCTGGCCAAGGGGCGCATCGCGCAACCCGGCGTACAGGCCGGTCCCGGGCCGAGCCTGCTCCAGCGCCTGCAGGCAAGCGGTGTGCCCATCGTGCCGTGCCCCGCGCATGAGGCCGACCGGATGGAAGCGGCCGGCTGGAGCGAATTGCTGGCTGAAGCGATGAGCGGTGAAGTGGGCGCCGAGGATGCCGCGTTGCGCATCTTCCCGACGCCGGCGATGACGCTCATCGATGTGGACGGCGCCGCGCCGCCTGCCCAGCTCGGCCCCAAAGGCGCCAAGCTTGCCGCACAGGCGATTGCGCGCATGGGCATATCCGGCTCCATCGGCATCGATCTGCCGACGATGAACAATAAGGACGAGCGCCTGATCGCGGCGGCGCAGATCGACAAATATCTGCCCCAGCCGTTCGAGCGCACGGCGGTCAACGGTTTTGGCTTCGTGCAGATCATCCGCAAGCGCGAACGGCCCTCGCTCATGGAACTGCTGCGCGCCGATCCGGTCCGCGCGGCGAGCCTGGCGGCGCTGCGCGCGGCCGAGCGGCAGGAGACTGCTGGCGGCGGAGGCGGGCCGGTCGTGCTGACGGTGCCGGCTGCGGTGGCCAAGGATATCCGCACTCATCCGGACTGGATCAAGCTGCTGGAGCGCCGGCGCGGCGGGTCGCTGGACCTGCGCATCGACGACGCCTTGCCGCTGGGGGCGCATCATGCCCATTAAGAATGTCTGCCCCTTGTGCCGCCAGCCGAGCGTGCAGGAATTTCGCCCCTTCTGCTCGCGCGGCTGCCGCGACCGCGATCTGATCGGCTGGATGGATGAGGGCTATCGCGTCCCGGTCCGTGCCGATGATGACGAGGATGGCGAAGGCGGCAGTGCCGGGCCGGCCAATGAGGACGCTTCGCGGGGCTGACCGGCGCGCAAGGCCCGCCAAATGCGGGCGGAATGCGCATCTTCGGCTCCCGTCACTTTCTTGAACGGAAAAGGTCGAAACGGGGCTGGACATGCCCCCGCGACCATGCTTATAGCGCACGCTCTTTCGCCGGGTCTTGCACCAAAGGCGATCCCCGTGCCCGGGTAGCTCAGTTGGTAGAGCATGCGACTGAAAATCGCAGTGTCGGCGGTTCGACTCCGTCCCCGGGCACCACTTTCCTCAGAATCTGAAAGTCTGCTGCCCGTCTCAGGCGGGCGCCTGCGCTATTGCAAGTTCTTCTGCCGCACGACCCAGCGCGGGTTGCGGCACAGCCCGCAATCGGTGCCAACGAACATGGCGCGCGCCTGTGGATCGCCCTTGAGGCGCCAGTCGAGCCAGTCGACAGCCACCTTGCCGAACTCGCCGCCATTCTTCTCCCAATAGGTGCCCTCATGCGGGGTCTGCTTGCGATAGGCGCGCAGGGCCGGGATGTTCGGCAGGTGGGCGAAGTCGTCATTCGCGTTGGGGAAGGCGACATCCATCTCATCGCCGCTGATATAGGCGACCGCACCGTGCAGCTTGGCCAGATCGGCCTTGACCAGCGCCTTGCCGCCGGCGGTGGCATTGAGGCCGGACTCGTCAGGGAACAGGCCCATATTCCACACGACGGTGGTGGTTACGCGCCTGTCGGCGCCCGCCTCGATCGCCTGCACGCCGCCGCAGGACATGCCCATCACTGCGATGTTCGCCGTGTCGATGCGGCCCTGATAGGGGCTACCGGCACGGCTGTTCTCGGCGATGGCCCAGTCGATGGCGGCGATCAGCTGCCGGGCCGATGTCGGGGCGGGCGGTGCCGTTGCCGGATCGGGCGGGCCTTGGTTGGGGGCAGGCTCGGGTCGCCAGCGCTGATCCTCCAGCGCGCCGATCTTGCCGTTCGACACGACGAGATAGCCGTGGGAGGCGATCTCGCTGAGGAACCAGCGGAACCACGTGCCCTTGTCCAGACAGCCGCCAACGCCCCAGACCACAATAGGGAGCTTCTGGTTCGGCAGCGTGCCCCCCCGCAGGGGATCATAGATCGTGTGATCGGGCAGGCGGGCATCGGTGGACGGGGTCACCGGAAATGGGCCAGAGCCGAGCGGCGTCTCGTTCGACACTGCCTTTGGCAGACCACTGGTCGCGCAGGCGCTGAGGCCAGCGACGCCCGCCAAAGCCATCATGCCGGAGAGGATGATTTTCCGAACAGCCTTCACTCGCAACGCCCTTGTCCTCATGATCTTCATAGGGCTGCACAGTGCCGCGCGGGGCGGGCATTGGCTACATAAAATTGTTAGGCAATGCAGGTCGTCTTCAGCTTGCGCCGCCGATTGCGCCTGGCGTCAGCACCAGCGCCAGCAGGATGAGCGCGGTGGCTATATAGGCCCAGACGCCCATGCCGGTCCAGGCCGCGCGCAGAGCGCCGCCCTCTATGACGTCGGCCTTCTGCAGCCGGCGGGCGTAGATGATTGTCCCGGTGACCGAGAGGCCGGTCATCAGCACGCCGAACAGGAACCAGACGATCTTGGTCGGCAGGCCGCCGAGGTCGCCGAAGTGGAGCGGGTCGGCCATTTCCGAGATGCGCTGATGAACGTTGAGGTCGCGCCCATCCAGCAGGGCGGTCACGCGGCCGGTGGAGGGATCGACGGCCACGCCATTGGCGCGGTCCCGCACCAGCCAGGCCTGATCCTGGCCGAGGAAGATGACGCCATTGTCCGGCGTGAAGCGGATTTCCCTGATCGAGAGCGTCGGCTTGGCCGCATGGGCGACCACGACCAGCCGGTCCAGCGCGGCGCCGGTCGGCGGCGGCGCAGGGGTGGCGGCGATCTCGGGAAGTTCCGGCACCGGCGCCCGACCGCCGAGCGTTTCGACCAGATACCAGAGCCCGGTCAACGTGATGAGCGCGACGAACCACAGGCACCACAGGCCGGCAAGGCGGTGCAGGTCGCCATGGAAGCGCCGTGAGTCCCCACGTCTTGGCGCGCGGAAGAAGCCGCGCCACCATTTCTTGTACGTCACGATACCCGTGACGAGCGATGCCAGCAGCAGCAGCGAGAGGGCGCTGACGATGGGAATGCCGATCTTGGTCGGCAGCATGAGGTGGCGATGCACTTGCCGCAGGAAGCGGTGGACATTGGCCCAGCCATGGGTGCCGGTCACCTGCGCTTCCCAGGGATCGACATAGACGCGGCGAGGCGAACCCTTGCCGATGTCCACCCACGCCTCCGCGGCGAACCAGGGATCGAGCGGGGCGTGGACCATCTGCAGCCGCCCCTCCGGCTCCGCGCGGGCGGCCGCCTGCGCAATGGCACCCCAGCTTGCCACGGGCCCATCCTGCTGGGTGACGCGCATGGCCGGGGTCACCAGCCAGTCGATCTCATGCGCAAACACCGCCAGCGTGCCGGTGGCGAGAATGAAGGTCAGGAAAATCGAGAGCTTCAGCCCAGCCCAGCTATGGACGCGCCACCAGATCGAACGGGGTTTGGGCTTCCGGGCGACTGTCATGGACGCGCTTAGAACTTGAACCGCAGCTCGGCGAGGAAGGTGCGCGGCTCGCCGGGAAAGTGCCCGCTCTGCGCGCTGAAGCCCGAGGCGGCGTAGACCGTGTCGAAGATGTTATCCACCCGCAGCAGCACCTCGGCAAAGCCCAGCCCCTTGGTGATCGAGGCGTCGAAGATAGTGTAGGGCTTCACCGTCTGCCCGGATAGGCTGATGCGGCGCGAGACATGCTCGCCACCGAAAGCGAAGGCGGTGTCGATGACGGGCAGCTGATAGCGCGTCCAGAAGCCGACCTTGTGGCGCGGGGCATTGGCGAACCGGTCACCGACGGCATTGGTAATGGCTTGGCCGGGGGCCGTGTCGGTGATGCGGGCGTCGTTATAGCCATAGTTGACGAGCAACACCCAGTTGGGCGTGATGTCCGTGGCGAGATCGATCTCGAACCCCTTGCTGGTCACTTCGCCGATGGGCGCCAACTGATCGACACCGTTGACCGGCGCGCGGGTGGTATCGACCTGCAGGATGTTCCGCCGCACGATCCGGTACACGGCGGCATTCGCCTGAATGCGCCCGTCGAGCAGCTCGGTCTTGATACCGCCTTCGATTTGATTGCCAGTCACCGGCGCGAAGGGGCCGCCCGCATTGGCGTCCTGACTGGCGGCGCTCTGCGGCTCGAAGCTCTGCGACCAGCTTACGTAGGTCGAAACGTCCGGTCGGGGTTTGAAAATCAGACCGGTGCGGAAGCTGACATCATTATCGGTGTAGGATGATCGACTGCTGACGGTCCCGCCGGTGCTGGTCGTCACCTTGTCCTGGAACCAGTCGTAGCGCATCCCGCCGACCAGCAGCAGCGCATCGGTGAGGCTGATCTGGTCCTGCAGATAGACGCCGCGCCGCTTCGAGCGTGTGTCGGTGGTGGTGAAGGGCAAAAGGGCGGCGCGGGCGGCATCCCCCTTGCCTGCACCGTAGATCGGGTTGGAGAGGCTGAGCGAGCTGACCCCGGCCCGCAGGATGCGGGAGTCGAGAAGGTTCGTCTCGTCATACCAGTCGGCCCCCGCCTGGAACTTATGTTCCATGCCGAACAGGTCGACGCGCGCTGTGGCGTTCGTCATGAAGGACAGGCCGTCGACCGGGCGGATCTGGTCGCGGAACTCACGGCGGACAAGATCGGAATTGTTGGGATCCAGCCCACGCGGCTCATGATATTGCTGGACCTCGCGCGCGGTGAAGTAACGCACGCCGGCATCGAAGGTGACCCGCTCGCCCATCGCGGTTTGATAGCGCGCCTGATAGGCTTCGCTCGTCAGGTGCAGGAAGTCGGTCGGCTCATTGGCGTTCCAGCGAATGTCGGTGAGGAAATTGCCGGCATCATCGACGAGCACGCCGCGCAGGCGATTGGCGCGCAGCTCATTGTCATAGATGGTCGCCTGCAGCGTCAACTTGCCGCCTTCATTGGTCTTGATGGCGATGCCGGCATCGGCGATGCGCGCCTTGTTCTGAGTGTTGAGCCGGTAAGGGTCCATGGACTCATAGTAGCCACCCACGCGATAGGTGACGATGCCCTCGGCATCGATCGGCCCTGTCGCCTCGGCGGAGATGCCGACGCGGTCGTAATTGCCCCCGGTCACCACCATGCTGAGCGCGCGCTTGTCGGATGGTGTCTTGGAGACATAGTTGATGATGCCGCCGGGCGAGCCGGGGCCGAAGAACAGGCCAGACGGCCCCTTGAGCACTTCCACCCGCTCGATGTTGAACAGTTGCGGCACGGAAAAGCCGATGAACGGGTTGCCGCGCTGCCCATCGTAGAAGGACTGGTCCTGACGGAAGCCGCGGAAGGTGACGCCGGCATAGCTGAAGGCGCTCACGCCGGAGATGTTGCGATAGATGTCGGTCGCATCGCGCGCGCCCTGATCGGCAAACAGCTCGGACTTGATGACCTGAACGGCCTGCGGGATGTTCATGGGGTCTTCGGCGGCCTTGCCGACCGTCGTCTCATCCGCGCGGTAGAGGCGCTGAACGCGGCCCGTCACGATGATCGTGTCGTCGCTATCCGCGCCAGCTTCCGCCGGGGCGCCTTCCATCTGGGCCATAGCGGGGGCAGCGGACAGCGCGACGGACGCCAGCAGAACGGATCGGAGAAAAGACAAGACAGCCCCCTGAATGAATCGATAATGCGAGTAAGTCGCAACTATGTCGATTGTTCGGGCGATGCAATCCCTTGCCGGAAGAAAAGGAGGGTTGCGCTCGGTTCAGGATTTAGGGTTACGTCCGATTAGGCCGATAGGCTGGCGTCCCGCTTGAGCGCGCAGGCCGCGCGCCAATAATGGAAGGCAGCCAGCGCATAGAGCGCGATGCTGGCCAGCAGGGCGTGGCGCACACCCCAGGCAGAGGCGGTGGCGCAGGCGCCGGTGAGGCGGGCATCCGTGCAGACGCTCTTGAAGCCGGGCATTGCAAGACCTGCGAAGATGTCGCTCGCCAGGCCGATGATCGGCGGGCCGAGGCCAACGCCGACCAGCGTGGCGATGAAGAAGTAGATGAAGGCCGCCGTCGTCCGCGCGTTGGGCGCGACGAGGTTCTGCAGGGCGACCAAGGTCGGCACCGAATAGAAGAACAGGAAGACCCCGGCCACGGTCAGGCAGACGAGCGCCGGCAGCGGGCTGCCCAGCGAATAACCGACCAGATAGAGCGGCACGCTGGTGGCGATGCCGCAAAAGGGCAGCAGCGCATACCAATGCTGTCCGCGCCGGGCGATGAAGTCGATCCCGACGCCGCCCAGCACCATGCCGGCCGTGGCCGCCGTGGACGAGATGATCGCCACATAGACGCCGGCCTGCGTAATCGAGAGATCATGGACGCGCATGAAGAACGGCGCCGTGAAAGCGCCGCCGGCGTAGAGCGCCATGCTGGAGAGGGCGAGTCCGATGAGCAGATTGCGGAACACCGCCTTGCGCGCCATCATGCTCATGACCTCTCCCATCGGCGGGGGCGGCGTCGCGGCTTTGCTGGTCGGCCGGGCGCCGTTGTTCAGGCCATCGCTTAAACCTCTGGGCGGATCGCGCAGCAGCAGGCGGAAGAGGAGGGCGACGATGAGGCCGGGGCCGCATACCGCGATCATCGCGGTCCGCCAGCCATGGTCCTTGGCGATCCACACCGCCGCCAGCGCACCGATGAACGAGCCGAGTGGGGAGCCGAGCCGCATCATGGTGATTGCAAAGCCGCGCTGATGCGGCGGGAAATGATCGCCGATGAGCGAGGTGCTGGGTGCCTGCACGCCCGCCTCGCCGATGCCGACGCCGATCCGGCACAGGAAGAGCTGCCAGAAATTTGCCGATAGCCCGCACAGCGCGCTCATCAGCGAGAACAGCCCCACCGAGACGGAAATGATCGTGATCCGGTCGCGTCGTTCCGCAAGGCGCGCGATCGGCAAGCCCAGCGTGGAATAGAGGATGGCAAAGCCGAGCCCGCCCAGCAGCCCGAGCTGGAAATCGGTGAGGCCAAGATCCTCCTTGATCGGCTGGCCCAGCGTCTGCACGATCACCCGGTCGATATAGGCGAAGGCGGCGACCAGCATGATCAGCGCCAGCAGCATGGCGCGATAGCCAGGGCCATAATGTCGCTGCTGTGGAGGTGTCGAGGCGTCGTCGGTCATGGGGCCTGCGCAATAGGGGGTGGAACGAAGGGCGCTTGCCGGCGCGCAGACGGTATAGACCGGCCAGTCGGCGACGCAAGACTGTTGATGACTCAATGAATTGCTTTTGGCGCGCAATTGTTGCAGTGGTAGAGTTTCGCGACGTGGCTTGGGGGGGGGCCGCAGCTTGACCGCTGGGGCGTGGGCCGGGCAAGGGGGCAGCGATTTGAATGATGAGCGATGAGAAAGTGCAGTCCAAGGTGAGCGGTCGTAAAGCAGGCGCGGCGGACGAGGTCCAGCTCCCCGGGTGGAACCTTGATGAGCTGAACTATCCGACGTTCCGGATGACGCTGATCGCCAAGATCATGGATCGGCTGACCATTCGCAATCTCGCGGAGATTGAGGACATCACCTATGCGGAATGGCGGGTGATGGCGCGGCTCGCCACGATGCACCAGGGTGGAACGGTGCGGCAGGTGGCCGAGATGGCCTGGGTCGACCGGGCCGAAGTCAGCCGCGCCGTCAGCACCCTCGAGGAGAAGGGGTATACGCTGCGCATGGAGAACCCCCATGATCGGCGGGCGCCCATTCTCAAGATGACTTCCGTGGGGCTGGAGCGATACCGCGCGGCGCTGGCCGAACGGAAAGCCTTTCACGAACTGTTGACCGCGAAACTCTCCGACAAGGAGTGTGAGACGCTCAACCAGCTGCTCGCCAAGATCGGCGAGCAACTGGTCGTGCTTTCGCAGCCGGTCTCGACTGACGCGGTTAAATGATCGCGTAATAGCGGAACAGCGAATGGTCCGGCGCGTCGTCGGGCGTCAGTTTAGGGCGACGCTGCCCGACGCCGACGATCACGGTGCGGTTGAGCCAGCCATGCGGCCCGTCCGGCGCGCGGAAATAGGGCGTGCAGCGGAAATAGGACGATGTCTTGGTGCCGTCCGGCAAGTCCAGCGGACCGTGCACATAGCCAAGGTTGCGGATATAGATCAGCGCCCCGTCATCCGCCTCGATCATATAATGGGCATTGAGCTCCACCACCTTGTCGGTGCGGACCACCGGCCAGTCTGCGCCGCTATAATCGACCAGCTTGCCATTGAGGCGCGGCCCCTCGACGGTGCTGCCTTCGCCTACGGACGTGTAGCCGTGATTGGGGCCGCCCGCATGGATGGCGCCAGTCGCCCAGCGCTTGTCGAAATTGATGCGGATGTCGAAGACATGATCGTAGCGAAGGGCGAGGGGATCGTCAGTCATGGATGTCCTTGCGGCTTGTGTTGATAGATCAACTTATAGAGCAGGCGGGCGACAGTGCGACCCCTTAAGGTCGTGCTTCACGCTGCCCTTCGTGCGCCGCGCAGCAAATCCACGAGCGAGGCTGCATCGTCGATGGCATCGCCGCGCCATGCGACATGGCCGTCCGGCCGGGCCAGCAGCAGGCGGTGGCGGTAGACCTCCGGCACATTATCGAGCGCGCGATCCACGGCGAGGACCGTGAGCGGCATCCCGCAAGCCCGCGCCGCTGCAACCAGCGGCTCGACGTCCGGCGCGGCCTCAACCTCGTCTTCAATGCAGATCAGCGTGTAGCCCGGCCCGCAAAGGTCGTAGAGTGAGCGCCCATCCGCGAGGAAGAAATGCGGCACGCGGCACCCCGGCGCGGTCGAGGGCGTGAAGTCGTGCATGGTGTAGGTCGGCGCGGCCTCGCCATCATAGGCAATGATCGGCGAAGCATCATAGAAATAGCCGTAGTTCAGGCCGGCGCAGGCGTATTGCTGCACATTGAGCGCATAGGCAGCCGCGCCCACGGCTTGGCGCGCCGCCTCGCCTCCGGGCGTGTCGTCCTCGATCTCCGGCGGCAGGGTATTGCGCTCCTTGATGGCGCCGCTGGCATGACCCATCGCAAAGCGGGAAACCTGTTCGGTGATGGGCTTGCGCTCTGCGACATAGGCGTCGAGGATTCCCTCGGGTGCCCAGTCTTGCAGGGTTGCGGCGAGCATCCAGGAGAGGTCCATGGCATCGGCAATGCCGGCGTTCATGCCATAGCCGGCATAAGGCACCCACAGATGCGCGGCATCGCCGGCGATGAAGATGCGGCCTTGGCGGAAGCGGTTGGCGACCAGTCGCCGGCCGATCCAGTCCTCGTTGGAGAGTTGCGTGAAAGGGAAGTCCGGCCCGACGCCCAGGATGTGCCGAATGCACCGATCCCGGTCGACCTCCTCGAACGTCTCCTCATCGGGCCGCAGATAATTGTGGACGAGCCACCGCCGCTCGCCATCAATGGCGAGCACGGTCCCGGCGCGATCGGGATTGTAATTATAGTTCATCCACGCCGGACCACTGCCGAGCGCATCGAGAAGATCGGGCGCGTCGATCAGGGTGGATTGCACGCGCTGGACGACGGCATCGCCCTCTAGCTTTCCGCCGATCTGCTTGCGCACGGCGGAACTGCCGCCGTCGCAGCCGACCATGTAGCGGCAGCGGATTTCTCGGGACGCACCGCTCGGGAGGTCGGTCAGCAGCGCGCGCACGCTTCCCCCCTCGTCCTGCACGCTGTCGAACCGGGTCTCGTTGAGCAGCGTGATGTTCGGGTGCTGCGCAGCATGGGCAAAGAAGATCGGTTCGAAGAAGATCTGATTGACCCGATGCGGCGGTTCGGGGGTGGGCCACCAGCCATCCGGGCCGCTCCTGTCCTGATAGCGGTTGCGCCGCGACGGGATGGGGATGCGCGCGAGTTCGGTGCCGGTCATCCGCGTGCGGAACACGATGTCATTGGGGTAATCGTGCGGCAGGCCGACCGCGCGCACCTCCCGCGACAGGCCGAGGCGGCGCAGCGTCTCCATCGTGCGCGAGGACACATGGTTGCACTTCACGCTGGGTGGTTGACCGGCGGGACGCATCTCCGCAACGACAACCTGGATCCCCCGTGACGCCAGGTCCAGCGCGAGCAGCAGCCCCACGGGCCCCGCGCCGATAATCAGAACTTCGGTGTCAGTCATCCGCCCCTCGTTGAGTAATCAACGAAACCGATAGCAGATGCGGAAGCGGGATCAATTTCTTTTTGTCCGTCTCTCCAGAGCGTTGAAGCGGGTTAGCCCCAAAGGGCTAGTGGAGACCGGAACCCGACGCCCGCAGGGCCATTCAGGCCATCGAGCTTGGGGAAAGAGCAGTCCGGCGAAAGCGGTTCAAGGGATTCGCCTCTCTAGCATCGTCATCTTCGTGACAGCGGGAAAGGGACTCGCTTCCAGTTCCGCAGGCCGAAGCGGCATTGTCCGGCGAATGACGACCGAGAAGAGCTTGGCGTTGATTGCTCGCTCGCATAAGCATGGCGTCCGAAAAAATGGCCACGGACGTAAGGGAATCTTGGAAAGGCAGGAGATTGATGATTGAAGAAGGAAACGTTTAAAATAGTCAACAATAATGGTTAGTATGCAATATTTAACCTATAATTAATTCTATTTAATTTTACTGGAAATTCCTGATTTGTTAGGAGTCTCGTGTATCCGGCCTGCTTCTGAAATACGGCGCTCGACATGCGGGACAGGCAGGGTTCATTTGAGCCGTGTCAGGCTCCAAATCTGCCGGGCGTTAAGGGTTCCTTGCAGCGCAGCATTGCTGGGTCGCACCATGCCGGTCTAAAGTCGGATGATGACAACATAAAACGGGTAAGGCATTGAAAATGAATAAAATTACACGTTACAAAATACTGAATACTGTATCTTCTGGCAACAGCTTCAACGAAATCCATTAAATTATTTAATTATCGATCTGCTTTAACGTCGATTAAGCCCGCCCCAATAGCCGGCCCACGCCGTCTACACTTTGAAAAATATAGAATATTTCTCGCCCCTGCCTTGACCGGCAAGGAGAAGGCCAAGAGCGCAAACGCCCTTAACCTTCTGCCCGTTTACGACTGCCAGGCGCTTCCAAGCGTGCCCGTCACTCCCTTCAGGCCGATTTGGCGCCGACTCCGCTGGCGTGGTCTGCTTCCCCACATGCGGCTCGCAATCTCCAGTTCCTCCCGCCCAACAGCGCCTGTGTAGATGGCGGTGGTGCTGATGTCGGTATGACCCATCCACTTCTGCACCATGTTCAACGGCACGCCCGAGTGGATGGCCGACACGCCAAATCCGTGTCGAAAACCCTTGGCCGTCGCCTGCATCCCCTTGATGCCGACCGCCTTCATGATTGCGTTGACCTTTCGCCATGCTGTCATTCTCGACCATGTCCATAGCAGGCTGTCGTCCGCCCCCTTGCCTTGGCCATGGACCTTGTGGATCAGCTTCACCAGCTCCAGCGGGGCCGGAACGGCGCGATAAATTCCCCTTTTCCGTTTCTTGAGGCTTTCGATGATGATGCATTGCGAGCGCAGATCGATGCTCCTGAGCGTAAGCGCCAAGGCCTCCGAGATCCGGCATCCTGTCACGGCGAGCACCATGCAGAAGGTATAGGTCTCTGGCGCTTCGCGTGCGGCGTAAGCGAGCACGGCGGCCCGTTCTTCTTGGGTCAGATATTTGCGCTGCCCTTCATTGCCGTAAACCATGTTCAGCATCCCGCATCTCCCTCTCGGAGAGCCGCTGCCGGGACCGCCATTCGGGCGTTTCCGCACTGCAAAAGGATGCAAAAACAGCAATTTGAAACAGTATTCAGTATTCTGTCACGGACTCAGAGGGGTTTGGGATGCTGGATATGGCGCAACGGATGGCAGACGATTTCGGGGTGCCGGTTAACCTTTCGGTGGGGCCGGCACCCGAACTCGTGATGGTGGGGTTCAGGATCGATAACCTGTCCCACCTTGCCCAGGCTTATGGCGAAGCTGTGCGTGAAGGCGCGCGCGCTCTGCTGGCCGCTCTGCTCGGTGAGGTGCTCGGCGGCGACGGGGTCGTGATGCCGGTCTGCGATGACCTGATTACGGCGGTGGTCTGGTCGCCGACGGCCTTCGGGCAAGCCTTCACGAACGCGGCATGTGCGGACTTCGCCCGGCGCTTTGCGGTCGCGGTCGCTGGTCGGCCGCTCCTTCACGCTAACGCGGACCTGCGGCTCGCCGTCAGTGCAGCCTGGTCCCTGCTGCCCGATGTCCATTCCGACGCCGATCTTGGTGCAGCGCGGGACGATCTGGCGTGTCGCCTGACGACCCAGCGTTTCAACGGCAACCCGATTGATACGCAGGCCGACTGGGCGCAGCGTTACCGGGCTGACATGGCGCAGGCTGCGTCCCTGCTTTCGGCGCTGGCGAACGGGCGGCTGCTCCCGGTCTGGCAGCCGGTGCGCAACGGCGCGCAGGGCGATGCCGTGCTCTATCATGAATGTCTGCTGCGGATGCTCGAGGACGGGCGTCAGGAGACGGCCGGCCCCGCCATCGGCGCTCTGGAGCGCTTGGGCATGGTCGGCGTGCTGGATCATTATGTGGTCTCGACGGTGATCGAGGAACTCCAGCGCGATCCCGACGTGTGCCTGGGCGCCAATATCTCCGCGCACAGCGCCTGTCCCGGTGGGTGGTGGGATGAGCTGATGCCGCGCCTGCGCGACATGCCGTCCGTCGCGCGGCGTCTGGTCATCGAGATCACCGAGACTGCGCATTATCCGGATATTGGCGAGGCGACATGCTTTGCGGCGCGGCTGCGCAAGCTCGGCGTGCGGGTTGCGTTGGACGATTTCGGCGTTGGCCATGCCTCGCTGCGTTCGCTGCTGGCGCTGCAGCCCGACATTATCAAGATCGACGCCTTCTTCCTGCGCCGGGCGATCGGCTCCGAGCCGGATCGCGTGGCACTGCATCATCTGATCGGCCTGGCGGGCAGCTTTGTCGCTGACGTGGTCGTTGAAGGCGTGGAGACCGAGGAGGAATTCGATCTGGCGCGTGAGGCCGGCGCGATCTGGCTGCAGGGCTATCATATGGGCCGTCCTTCTGTGGTTCGCCCCTGGTTCAAGGACGCGGTCCAAACCAATGTGCTGGCTCTCTTCGAGAAACGGCAGGCTTACCGGGAAGCAGGCTGGAGTGTTCCGGGATGAGCACGCGGCATGTTGGGCATGTCTCTTTGGCTCCAGATCCCCTTTGCATAGCGAGTCCCGCACCCGGCGAGCTGGAGGACAGCGACGGAGGCCAGTCTTCGCTGGCGCGGGGCGTGGTGATGGGGGCTCCGGTCAGTCTGCTGCTGTGGTGGCTTCTTCTTCAACTGGTTGTGCGGGTCGCTTCGTAGCTTTGGCGCGGGGTGGTTGGCGATGTCGGCACAAGATCAGGATATTCGGGGTGATTTCGATGTTTGAGGGGGTTGGGACGAGGCGCGCTGCGACGCTGTGTCGTGGTTTGCGCGGTCCCGCAGGGCGCGGGGGCGGGCTGATCGGCTGCGCTGTGCTGGGGGCGGTGCTTGTTGCTCCGCTTACGGCCTTTGCGCAGCAGGGCGATGTTCGCGCGCCTGTGGCTGTGGCCGCAGTGCCGGGCCAGGTCTCTGAGCCGTCGTCTCTGTCGCTGGATGATCTGATGGCGCAGGCGGCGCGGGCCAATCCGCAGGTATTGTCGCAGACCGATGGCGCGCGGGCGTCGGCTTATGAAGTGGCGAGCGCGCGCTGGGCGTATTTTCCCGAGCCGGCGTTCGAGAGCGAGCGGGGGCGGCGGGGCTATGTCGTCACGGGCACGCTGACGCAGCCGGTGTGGACGTTCGGACGGATCGGCGCGAACGTCGATGCCGCCAAGGCGCGGCTCTCCTCGGCGGAAGCGGCGGTTGACGCGACGCGCTACCAGGTCGCGCTGCGGGTGATCGACAGCTATGGCCGGTTCGTGGCAGCGCGTCTGGGCGCGCAGGTCTATGCGGCCGATATCGCCCGGCTGGAAGCGCTGGAAGGCATGATGCGCCGGCGGGTGGCGACGGGCCTGTCCGCGCCGGTCGATCATAATCTGGTGCTCACCCGGCTGAGCCTCTCGCGCAACACGCTGACCAACTATCAGGCAATCGAGCAATCGGCGACCGAGGCGCTGAGCCAGCTGACCGGGCGGCCGATCGATCCGGCGCGGATCGCGTTCGACGTGGCGGCAGGCGACGAGCCGCTGGATGTGCGCAGCGAGGACCTGCTGGCACGCAGCCTCACGACCAACCCGGCGCTGTTGCGCGCCGAGCAGGAGATCGGCGTCGCCAAGGCCGAGGCGCGGGTGGCGTCCAGGGCGATGATGCCGACCATCTATGCGCGGGCCGAACAGCGCTTCTCGGACGATCGCTATTATGCCTCGGCGCTGCCGGACACCCGGGTCGTGGTCGGCGTGAAGTTCGCCTTCGGCTCCGGGCTCGCCTCGGTGGAGCGCATCCGCGCCTCGCAGGCGCTGGAGAGCGCGGCGCGCAATGCCCGCGATGCCTATCGGGCGGATCTGACGGCTGAGGTCGCGGCGGATCTGGCGAGCTGGCGTGCGGCGCGCAGCCTGGTGCGCGAGTTGCAGGTCAGCCGGGGCGTGCAGCAGCAGACCTTCGAATCCTACAACCGGATGTTCCTGGCCGGCAAGCGCAGCTGGCTGGACGTTCTCAATGTCACCCGAGAGCAGACCGACATCGAGCGGAGCCTGAGCGATGCGCAGGTCCAGCTTTTGATCGCCCGCTACCGCTTGCGCCTCAAGGAAGGGGCCTTCCCATGGAACTGATTGCAGGGCCTTCACAGGCCGAGACTCCCGCCGGCGCGCCTGCCGGGGCGCCCGAGAGTGCGTCCGAGGACGCCCTCTTCATGGGACCGCCGCCCGCGACCCCCTTTGCCGATGGCGTGCTCTGGCTGGGCGGGCGCCTGGCGACGGCGCTGGAGTGCCAGGGCGGTCTGACGCGGCGCGACGGTCGCCGCATCCGCGCGCTGTTCAGTGCTGGCGCATCGGGGGCAGGCGCATCGGGCGAGGAGAGCCGCATTGCGGCGCGCGCGGCGCTGGCGCTGTGCGAGACGCTGCGGCTCAAGCTCTCGCGCTGGCGGCGCGAACCGCATGAGGCGGACCTGCCGATGATCGCGCTGGTGCCCGGCGCCGGCTATCGCATGGTGCTGAGCCTGAGCAACGACGGCACCTGGCTGTGCGAGGGGCCGCAGGGTCGCGAGCGGATGGCGGCATGGCCCGAAGGCACGATGTTCGCCGGTGTCACGCCGCGTGGCGAAGTTGCCCATGCGCGCACGGCCAAGGGCGTGTTCGAGGCGATCATGGCCGTCGACAAATCCTGGGTGGTGATGGCGGCGCTGGCCTCGACGCTGGCGAGCATCCTGGTGCTGGCGACCTCGCTCTACTCGATGCAGGTCTATGACCGTGTGATCGGGCAGGGCGGCGTGGCGACGCTGATCGTGCTGACGATCGGCACGGCGATCGCCATCGGCATCGAGTTCGCGCTCAAGATGGCGCGTTCGGCCATTGTCGACAAGGCGGTGCACCGGATCGATCTGGAGGCAGCGCAGAACGTCTTCCAGCGGATGCTCTCGACCCGGCTCGACCAATATCCGCCGAGCGTAGGCACGTTCGCGGCGCAGGTGCGCGGCTATGAGGGGGTGCGGGCGTTCATCGTCGCGCGCAAGCTCTATCTGTTCACCGACGTGCCGTTCGCCTTGTTCTTCCTGGCGATCATCTTCCTGATCGGCGGGCCGTTCGTGGCGGCAGTGCCAGCCCTGGCGTTCGTGGTGGCGGTCGCTGCCGGGCTGCGCTCGCGCCGGGCGATCGAGGCACACAGCGCGCGGGAAAATCTGGTCGGCAACCAGCGCTATGGGCTGCTGGTCGAGACGATCCAGGGCGCCGAGTTTTTAAAGGCGAGCGGCGGCGAATGGCAGATGCGCAATCGCTGGAACGACCTTTCGCGGCGGACCGCCGACGAGATGACGGAAATCCGTCATCTCAACGAGACGGCCGGCTATATCTCGGGCCTGGTCCAGCAGATCAGCTATGTCAGCATGGTGGCGACCGGCGCCTATCTCGCTGCGACGACCACCAGCCTGACCGTCGGCGCGATCATCGCCTGCTCGATCGTCTCGGGCCGGGTGCTCACCCCCGTCAACGCCATTCCTGGGCTGCTGGTGCAGGGCGCCAATGCCAAGGTCGCGCTCGACAATCTCGAGCGGCTTTACGCTTCGGAGCAGGACAATGACGGCATCGATGCACCGCTGGTGCCCGATGCGATCCAGGGCCGGGTCGAGGTCGCCAATCTGGAGTTCGCCTGGGCCTCGCAGCCTGCCCCGCTCAAGCTGCCGGCGCTGACCATCGCGCCGGGCGAGCGGGTCGGCATTTTGGGCGCGGTGGGATCGGGCAAGAGCACGTTGCTCAAGCTGCTCGCCGGGCTGGTCAAGCCCGAGCGGGGGCATGTGCTGCTCGACGGGCTCGATCTGCAGCATATCGCCAGCGAGCGGCGGGCCGAGCTGATCGGCTATCTGCCCCAGCAGGCGCGGATGATCAGCGGCACGCTGCGCGACAACCTCACCATGGGCCTGCCTTATGTGAGCGATGAGGAGCTGGTCGCGGCGATCCAGGCGACAGGTCTCGCCGGCTTCCTCGCCGGGCGTCCCGAGGGCGTGCATCTGCGCATTGCCGAAGGCGGTGGGGGCCTGTCGGGCGGTCAGCGCCAGCTCATTGGCCTGACGCGCCTGCTGCTCGCCCGCCCGCAGGTGTGGCTGCTCGATGAGCCGACCTCCTCGATGGACGATGGCACCGAAGAGCGCTGCCTCTCGGCCCTGCGCGCCGCGGTTCAGCCCGGCCAGACGCTGGTGCTGGTCACCCACAAGCTGCGCCTGCTCGAGCTCATCGACCGGCTGATCGTGCTGACCCCGCAGGGCATCGCTCTGGATGGCCCGCGCGACGCGGTGATCGAGCGGCTGCGCCAGGGTCCGGCGGCACAACAGGGTCCGGCTGCACAACCGGGCGCACAAGCTGAGCATCACAAGGGAAGCGTGGCATGAAGATGGAAGATCCAAGGGCGATGCGCGCGGGCCTGGGCGGCGTGCGCCAGCAACTGGCCCGGCTTCCGCTGGGGCCGGGGGGCTGGTTCATCGTGATCACTGGCCTTGGCATTGTGGCGCTGCTGATCTGGGCAAGCGTCTCGCAGATCGACCAGCTGGCCCGCGCCCGGGGGCAGGTGATCGCGCTGGCCCGCACGCAGGTCATCCAGGCGGCGGACAGCGGCGTGCTGGCGGAGATGAAGGTCGAGGAAGGGCAGATGGTCCGCAAGGGTCAGCTGCTGGCCCTCATGGACCAGAGCCGCGCCTCGGCGGCCTATGATGACAGCCGCAACAAGGTCGCCGCGCTCAAGGCGACGCTCGCCCGGCTGCGGGCCGAGGTTTACGGGCAGGCGCTGGTGTTCCCGCCCGAGCTGGAGGCTTATCCGGCGTTCCGCAGGAACCAGACCGATCTGTTCAACCGGCGCCGCCAGGCGCTCAACGAGGGCATTGGCGCGCTCGTTCAGAGCCGCCGGCTCGTGCAGGCCGAGCTCGACATCACGCAGCCGCTGCTGGCGGCGGGCGATGTCGGGCAGGCCGAGGTGATCCGCCTCAAGCGCGCGGTCGCCGAGCTCGACGGGCAGATCGTCAATGCCCGCAACAAATACTTCCAGGACGCCCAGGCCGAGATGACCAAGGCCGAGGAGGATCTCGCGACGCAGGAAGAGGCGCTGCGCGAGCGCTCGGCGGTGTTCGGCTTTACCGAGCTGCGCGCGCCGCATGACGGGCAGATCCGCAAGATCAACGTGACCACGCTGGGCGCCTCGGTGCGGCCGGGCGATGCCATCATCGAGATGCTGCCGACGACCAGCGAGCTGATCGTCGAGGCCAAGTTCAGCCCCGCCGATCTCGGCTCGGTCAAGGTCGGCCAGTCCGCGCAGGTCAAGCTCGATGCCTATGATCCCAGCATCTACGGCAGCCTTGCCGGCGAGGTCGTCTACATCAGCCCGGATGCGCTGAGCGAACCCGGGCCGCAGGGCAGCGAGCACTTCTATTACCGCGTCCACATCCGCCTGAAGGATCGCGGCGCGGGTAACGCCGGCAGCAAGCCCATTCAGGTCAGCCCCGGCATGACCGCCACCGTGGAAGTGCGCACCCACAAGCGTTCGGTGCTCACCTACCTCACCAAACCCATCACCAAAACCGTCGATGAGGCGCTCGGCGAGCGCTGACCTCAACCGCACACAGCTTTGAAGACACAGCTTGGAATACAGGGAGCCAATGACATGACCAACAAGAGCGAGACGCAGGCCCAGATGCAGGCAGAGATGCCGGCCCAGATGCAGGCAGAGCTTCCGGCAAACGCAGCCGTTCCGGCCGAGCAGGCCCAGGCTGTGGCCCAAGCTGCACCGGCTCCCTCCGCTCAGGCCACTGCCGGTCACGCACCTGTGGCGCCCGCGACCTCACACGCCACTCTGGCCGCGCACGGCGCCGCGCCCAAGAAGGCAAAGCTCAAGAAGCACAAGAAGGACGACGAGGACGACGCTGCGCAAAATGGCGACCAGAAGGATGCCGACGCCGCGCAGGCCGACGCGGATCAGCCCGAAAGCGCCGTGCAGGCCTCGGCCGCCGGCGGACAGGGTCATGTCGGTGAAGGCCAGTGGGCCGATCGCGTCTATGCCCAGGGTGCTGCGGGTGCCGGCGCTGGCGGCGGATCGGGCAGCTTCTTCTCCACGCCCGCCTTTTATGTGCTGGGCGCTGCCGGTGCGATCGGCGCCGGGTTCGCCATCTTCGGCGGCGGCAGCGATGAGGCGAGCATCGCTGCGCCCAAGCTCGCGCTGAAGACCGATACCGGCGCTTCGGCGACCGACTACATCACCCAGGACGGCACGATCAACGTCTCTGCCATCACCGGCACCAATGCCTGGGAATACTCCACCAATGGCGGCTCGACCTGGACCGCCGGCACCGGCACCAGCTTCACGCTGGCCGAGGGCAGCTACGCCGCCGGCGCTGTGCAGGTTCGCCAGAAGGACGCGACCAGTGGCAAGACCGGCGAAGCCGGCAAGATCGCCAACGCCATCACGGTCGACAAGACCGCCGCCGCCGCACCGGTGATCAATGCGGTCGCCGGTGACGATCTGGTCAACCAAGCCGAAACACAGGCCCCAGTCAGCGTCTCGGGCACGGCCGAGGCAGGCACCAGCATCACGGTCACCTGGGGCACCACCAGCAAGACGGTCACCACCGCCGCCAATGGCACCTGGACCGCTAGCTTTGCTGCCAACGAACTGCCCGCCGACGGCGCCTATACCGTCACCGCCAAGGCCACCGACGCCGCCGGCAATATCTCCGCAACCGGCTCTCGCCCGGTTACGATCGACAGCAGCAACTACATCACCGGCACGGTCGCTGCAGGCCCGGTAATCGCCGGTATCGAGATCAAGGCCTATAAGGCCGATGGCACGCTGCTCGGCTCCGGCGTCACCGACGCCAATGGCGCGTTCAGTATCGCGGTCAAAGGCTATATCGGCTACGTCATGGTCGTCGCGACCGACCCGCTCGCGAACGCCCAGGGCTATCTAAACGAAGCGACCGGTCTGCAGGCGGACATCGACGTGGCGCTGCGTGTCGTGACGACGATCGAGGCCGGTCAGGATCTTGTCGTCAACATCACGCCGTTCACCGAGGCTGCGGCGCGTCTCATGGGGCTTGCGAGCGGCAGCTCGACCATGACCGGTCTGACCGCGACCGCTGTCACGCAGGCCAATGCCACCATCGCCACCTTGTTCACCGACGATGTAGATACGTCGCTGCCAGCGCAGCTCGCAAAGCTGGTCATCGACAGCAATGGGGCCAACACTGCCGCCTCCGCGAACGTCTACGGCGTCTACCTCGCCGCGCTTCAGGGCTGGGCGCTGGATCAAAACCTCACGCTCGATCAGGTCATCCAACAGGTCGTCGATGCCATCACGACCACGGCAAAGGGCGCCAACACCACATTGGCCGATCTGGGGCAGTCGCAGGGTCAGTTGCTCGCGGACATCCTGACCCAGGGTTTTCTGGAGGTGACACAGGGCAACACAGCGTTGGCCAACGCTACGCTGCCGGAGGCTCAACTGCAGCAGCTTGGCATGGTCAATGATACCACCGGACCGGTCTTCACCGGTGGGGCCGCAGTCAGCGTGTCCATGCTCGAAACCGCGTCCGTGGGCACCTTGCTTCATACCGCGACGGCCTCCGATCCGTCGGGCAAGACGAGCTATTCGATCGCCTGGGGCAGCGGTCCCGCGCCCTTTGCCGCCTATGACATCGCGGATTTCTTCACCATCGACGCGCAGACCGGCGTGATCAAGACGGTTCAGACCCTTGATCATGAGGATCGCGCCAGCTGGTCGATTGAGGTCACGGCGACGGACTTCTGGGGCAATCAGAGCGTCCAGGCGGTCACCGTGAACGTCGGCAATGTCAACGAAGCGCCGGTTCTGGATAATCCGCTCGCCGATCAAGTCGCGACGGCCAATCAGCCGTTCAGCTACATCATCCCCAGCGACGCCTTTTACGATGTCGACGGCGATACACTCACCTACGCTGCGCAGCTTGTGGATGCGCAAGGCAATGTCTCGGCCCTGCCGAGCTGGCTGACGTTCAATGCGCAGACGGGCACCCTCAGCTCGACGGCCGTCCAGGCGCTGACCGACCCGATCACGATCCGCGTGACAGCGTCCGATGGCAGCCTCACCGCCACCGACGATTTTACCCTGTCGATCGCGAGCGCGCCGGTCGTCACGGAAATCGTCGCGAACAAGGCGGTTGCGATGGGAGCGAGCACCGTGACGTTCACGGTCACGCTCAGCGAGGGGGTCACTTATCCGTCGAGCCCTGTTCCCGAGGTTGTGCTGCGGTTCATTGCGACCAACACATATCTTGCGACAGCCACTTTGGACGGAGCCGCCACGGCCGCGTTGAACGACCCGACGAAGCTGGTGTTCACGGCTCAAGTGCCGGTGACGGACACCACAGAAGTGCGAATCCTGGCACTGAACTTCACAGACGTGACGGGTCTGGTGTCCGGCGAGCCGGTCTCTTCGGACTCAGGTCAGCTCGTGACCTACGGGGCGCTGCCGTTCGTTGTCGACAGCACGGCGCCTGCCCTGACCAGCGCGACGCTCACCGTGAACGAGAACGCCACTGCGGTGGGGACCCTCTCCGCCAGCGAAGCGGTGAGCTGGGCCCTGGCGCCGGGCGGCGATGCTGGCCTGTTCACGCTGAGTTCTTCAGGGGCGCTGAGCTTTACCGCGCCGCGCGATTACGAGACGCAGGCCCACAGCTACACCATCAACGTCAACATGACGGACTTGGCGGGCAACATGACGTCGCAGGCTGTCACGGTGAACCTGGCTAACGTCAATGAAGCGCCGGTCGTCGCGCATCCGCTCGCAGATCAGGCGACCGTGCAGGGGCAAGCGTTCAGCTACACCGTGCCATCCAACAGCTTCTCCGACGTGGATGCCGGCACGACCCTGACCTACACGGCTCAGCTGGTGGGCAGCGGCGGCGCCCTGTCGGCCTTGCCGTCCTGGCTGACCTTCAATGCGGCGACCCACACATTCTCCTCGACGTCCGCGCCGGCGCTCGCCAGCCCGATCACGGTGCGGGTGACCGCGTCCGACGGCAGCCTGTCGGTCTCGGACGACTTCACCGTCTCGCAGGCCTCGGTCCCGGTCTTCTCCACCAACCTGAATGGCGTCACCAATCTGGATGTGCGGTCCGACGTGGTCTTCAGCGCGAGCGAGAACATCGCACTAACGACGGTCGACGGCACGTACACGATCAAGCTGGTCAATGATGCCAACAGCGGATCGAAGACGGGCTATTCCGGCACGCTCGGGGAATCCATCGACAACACGCAGACGCTGGTCGTCACTGTCAGCGGCGGGGTGGCTTCCGCCAAGTGGAACGGCGTGACGGTGAACGTCAACGATGTCCTCTCCGTCTCTGGCAACAAGCTGATCATCGATTCGGTCTACGACCTCGATTTCTCGAACAATTACCATGTCGAGGTCGGCGCGGGACTGTTCATCGGGCAGACCTCTGGCCTTGGCAACGCGGCGGTGGCGAGCGGTGCGACCTTCGCGACCGTCACGCCCAACACCACCGGTTCGGGGGCAGCGCTGGTCTCGGGCGGAGCGGCCTCGCAGATCATGCATGCAGACGGCACGCTAGCCGCCAGCCATAAGTGGGTGGGGATCGATAACGTGGGCAACACGGCGGTTGCCTCGGCTACGTCCATCGGCAGCCTGTCTGCCGCGGGCTATGCGCTGGTGGTCAGTGACCGCGACGCCTCCGCTGACATCGGCACCTGGGACTTCTGGGTCCGGGCGACCGACTTCGGTGCCGACGATCTGGTGTATCTCGATAATCAGCAGAACGGCACTGCGGGCTGGGATTTGTCTACCACATCCTTTGCCAGTGGCGATTCGCCCAATGACAACGATACGCGCGTCGGCTTCGGCACTTACAACGTGACGGCGCCGTTCCCGAACAGCAGCCAGTCGTACATCGACCTCGATATTGGTGGTGAATGGCGTGAAACGCCTGACGCTGTTCAGACTTATTTCCAATCTGCGACGCCGCTTTTCGTAGGCGGGTGAATATCCATCAGGGCCGGATGAGCATCCGGCCATGAACAGTGGGACCTGTGGGATAATCGAAAGACGAAATATTCAATTTTACTTTCGTAGGGGGCAAAAAATGGCCACGACTTCAAAATATATCATTATGAGCACTGCTGCCGATAATTCCAACATTATCGACTTCGGACTGAATTACGGTACGCTTTCGCTGGACGGGCAGGAGATGCAGTTTCTCGGTTCGGCTCTGGTCGATGCCGTCTTCGTCCGACCGGGCGCGACTTATTCCCTCAGCATGGGTGCGGGCGCAGATCGCATATATTTTGAAGGGGCACTGGCCGACTATACGCTCACCAGATCTGGCGCGACGCTCACGCTGACGCGGACGGCTCAGGGCAAAGTGGAGACGGTCAGTCTCGCCGGCGCTAACTCCGCGACGACCCCTGATGTGCTGGTGTTCTCGGATGGCAGCGTGGCGGCCAATGCGGTGTACAATCATGTCTCGAAGGGTGACCCATTGCCGGTGCCGTCCGGCGAGACATCTGTCGCGCCGAGCGGCCCGGCCGCGCCGGCGGCAGTCCTGTCCGCGACGGTCAAGGTCGTGTCTTTCGACGGGACTGGCGAGACGATTGCGCTGTCCAAACCGGGCATGAAATTTCAGGTGCTGGGCAATGCCGGCGTCGATGTCGTTTACGTCTCTGATGGTGCGACGGTCGATGCCTCGGCGCTCGGAAACAGCACCGATATTGTCTACATGCGTGGTCACTGGGCCGATTACACCAAAGTGGTCTCGGGCTCGAAGATGACCTTGACCCGGACAGTTGGCGGTCAGCTCGAAACAGTTGTCGTCTCGGCCGCCGGCAATGCGCTCAACGATCTCCTCGTCTTTGCTGACGGCGCCGTGCGCTCGCAGGTTGCTGGCACGGCTGTGAAGGCGGACGCCAACGTCGCGATTGCGGCTATCTCCGGCTACGACGCAACGACGATCACGCCCGGTCTCAACGAGGCGCCGGTGCTTGCAGAGGCACTTGTCGATCA